>CAMWMY010000105.1 GCA_947175465.1 uncultured Erysipelotrichaceae bacterium
GATATATTTATACGATTCAAATCGATGCAAGAACTAAAATGATTTTATCGATTGAAACTAGTATTCAAAATTCTTAAGAAAGAGGTTTCTGCTTTTGTAAAAAAAGTGGAAACCTTTTCTATTTAAATCTATATTTTACATTTTATAAGTGGGAGAAAACATAAAGAAAACTCTTTTCATGGAAGCGTTTTCGATGTATGATAGATTTGTAAGAGGGAGGATATTTTATGAAAATGGAAATGATTGAAGAAGCAGCAAAAGTTTTAAAAGGAACGATTGTTCATACTCCTATATTCAAAGCAAATCAAATACATAAAAATCTTTTCATCAAAGCTGAGAATTTACAGCGTACAGGGGCTTTTAAATTACGTGGTGCTTATTACAAATTATCAACTTTAACACAAGAAGAGAAACAAAGAGGAGTTGTTGCAGCTAGTGCAGGGAATCATGCCCAAGGAGTTGCCTATGCATGTGCAGAAATGAAAATACAGTGTACCATTGTGATGCCAACAACAGCTCCACTAACAAAAGTAGAAGCGACAAGAAGTTATGGGGTGAATGTAGAATTAGTTGGTGATAGTTTTCATGAGGCTTATATGCATGCGAAAAAGTTGCAAGAAAGTACAGGTGCTATTTTTATAGAGCCTTTTAATGATGAGCGTATTATTGCAGGACAAGGGACAATAGGATTAGAAATTTTAGAAGAAGTTCCTGATGTTGATGTTGTTTTTATACCGGTAGGTGGTGGGGGATTAGCTAGTGGTATTGCATATGCAATTAAATCAAAGCGCCCTCATTGTAAAGTATATGGTGTACAAGCTAAAGGTGCTGCTAGTATGTATCAATCTTTGCAACAAGGAAAAATAGTAACTCTTCCTCAAGTTGCAACTATAGCTGATGGGATTGCGGTAAAAGCTCCAGGGGATATTACTTTTGCACTTTGCAAGCAATATTTAGATGGTATTGTACTAATTGAAGAGGAAGAAATTGCAGCAAGTATTCTAGTTCTCTTGGAAAAAATGAAGGTTGTTTCAGAAGGAGCAGGTGCTGTAGCTGTTGCAGCTGCTATGTTTGAAAAAGTAAATTTAGACAATCAAAAGTGTGTAGCTGTCTTATCTGGTGCAAACATTGATGTAAACTTCTTATCACGTATTATTGATTTAGGACTTTTAAAGACAGGAAGAAAAGTTATTTTGAAAATGCAAATAAATGATAAGCCTGGATATTTAAGTAAAGTGATCGATCTTATTGCAGATGCAGGAGCTAATATTATCCGTATCGCCCATGATCGTGAAACCAAAGATGTTTTATCTTTGAAGTGTAACGTACATTTTTATTTAGAAACGATATCACAAGAGCATATTCAACAAATTATGGATATGTTACATGAACATGGCTATATAGTGGAAGTTGTAAGTGAGCCAATAAAAAAACTTAATGGAGAGTATCATCCTTAATTATATAAATAAAAACCTCTATACTCCATAATAGGAGAATAAGAGGTTTTTTTATTTGAATAAATAGTTTGCTATATTCGCATTTGGATCGATAAGGGGCTTTATTTCTTCTTGTGTGGCAGACATAATGATGGTAACCCCTGGGCCATGCCCACTTGTAAAAGAATTTGAATGGGCGATAACACCGATAGAAACAGCACCTTTTTTATAGTGAGGACCATTTTTCGTATCATGATCTTCGATAAGTACAAGATCACCAAAACGTAATTGATCAATTCCATGGGTATGATTGGCTACTTTATCCTGTGTCATAATATCATAATCGCCATTCATCATTGTTGTACTACCTAATCCACTTCCCATTAAAAAAGCAGGTATTTTTGTAACCACAGGTACTTCTAAATATCCATCATGTTGTTGAATATTCATTTTCTTTAAGAATGATGGATCAATATTCATCAAAAAAATATTTGGATAGTCTTGTAGTTTAAGCCCTTGTCCTACAGCTTTAATTTGAATACGATCATCAACACATAATAAGTCTAGTGTTTCATCATCAAAATAAATCATTGTATGATCAACACCACCATGTTTTCCAGTGACATACCCTATTTTACCTTTTGCATCTCCAGAAATAACTTTTGCTGTATTTCCAATACAAGCAAATGTATGTAATGCAAGATTTTCTTTATCATTTGCATTTTTTATACTAACTCCTGGCTCTACATGATCACCTGCAATGTCCATGCAATAATCACCAATTTTAAAATTATAAGTAATACCGCCTGTACCAACACAAATTCTTCCATAGCCATCGTATCCAACCCAATGACCACTTCCACTTAAAGTTGGGTGGTGAATACGACCTGCTACACTTTGAATAACTAGTTGTTTTTCATTTGTCTTCATAATATCCTCCTTAAGTCTATTATAACATATTTATTATGGTATAATGAAACAGAGGTGAAGCTATGTCTTATTTTCACAAGTGTAAAACAGAAACATATTTAGAATGTGATCCTACACAAGAGTATGAATACTATGAAAAATATGATGAGTTGAAACAAGAAGCTCAATATATAGAAAGAACAAGATTACCATTTATAAATAAAGAAAATATAAGAATGAAAACACAAACAGCTCCTTCTTTTGAAGTTCCTATGAAAAGAAATATTTTTGGACTTTTTACAATACCAGTGACTATTTATGGAAAAACTTATTGCTTTATTTTGGATACAGGGGCTCAAATAAGTGCTATAAAACAAACAGTAATGGAAGATTTGCAACTATCACAAATAGAAAATATGGTGGAAATTGGATCAGCTGGGGGTCAAAAGAAAACAATGCATGGATGCTTATTAACAAGCTTACAAATAGGAGAGAGTACATTTGAAAATGTACCGATGCTTTGTCTATGTAAAAAAGAATTTAGTTTGCGTTTAGGGGCAATTGATTGTTTTCGCTTTGATGGTATTATTGGTTGGGATATTTTACAAACATTTGATTTTGAATTGGATGATATTGCGAAAAAATTCAAAGTTCTTAAAAATATTTATCGCTTTTCCTATCAAAACTTTATTTCAGATGTATTCCCTGTTATGTTTGTAAAAGATGAAAAAGGTCATATTTTGACTTTTGGTTTTGATTCTGGGAGTAAACGAAGTTGGATCAATAAAAAAAGTGCTGAAAAGTATGACTACACTTGCATAATGCATACAGATGCGCATATTTTTGGAGTGCATGGTATGGAAAAGACAAAACTGTATATTTATGATAAAGTGATTCTTTATTTATTTAAGGCCAAGATTACTATTTCAAAAATAATGAGTGGCAATTGTGCTGTTTATGGAGACAAAGAAGTAGATGGTGTTTTAGGAAACGAAATTTTAAAGAATAGAAGAATGCGTTTTCTTAATTCAAAAGGTATGGTACTTTTATTATAGTATTGTATTGGTAAGGAAAATCATGTATGATAATAAAAAATAGAAAAGAGGAGTGTTGATATGAAAATAAAAGGTAATATACATTTACAAACAGGAGCGGATATCCCTTTTGAACTTTATCCCGATGAGGCTCCTAAAACAGTAGCTAATTTTGTAAAGCTTGTAAAAGAAGGGTATTATAATGGAAAGACATTTCATCGTGTAATTCCTCACTTTGTTTCACAAGGGGGATGTCCTCATGGAAATGGAAGTGGCGATTTGGGTTATACAATTCCATGTGAAACGCAAGGAAATCCACACAAACATGAAGAAGGTTCTTTATCTATGGCACATAGAGGAAAAGATACAGGATGTTGTCAGTTTTTTATTTGCCATGATCCACAGCCACATTTAGATGGTGTGCATACTGTATTTGGAAAAGTTACAGATAATATGGGTGCTGTTAGAAACATGGTAAATGGAGATGTTATGGAAAGCGTTTCTATTGAGGAAGAATAAATGGATGATTTAAAAAAGATTGGTATACCAGCTTTATTTATTTGGATAAGTGCTTTTTTGATAAATGTCATAAAGACTTATCTTTCTTTTTCTGCTACTGATTTTTTAGTTTCTTTAGGAACAGTTCTTAGTTTTTTTCTATTTGGTGCTTTATTAAATAAAAATCGAAAGAGAAAATCCAAATCAGTGACTAAAAAAGTAATCGCAATTTTATTATTTCTTTTTATTTATATGATACATTATGGTTATATTCAACAAACTATATTTGATGAAATACTACTTATATTTGGAATGAAAAATGTGTTCATTTATATGTTGTATGTTTTATGTGGTTATACATTTGTAGATTAAAACAATATTTTTAAATAAAAAGCCTCTAGTATATAAAAACTTGTTTTCTTATAAAAAGAAGACAAGTTTTCTTTTTATCTAAATGTTTATAGTTCATAGTGGAGCTTCTTTTTGATTGGGAATCTCTTTTATTATGTAAAAAGTGCACCTTTGGTGGTGCACTTCACATTTGCGTTTAAGAAATTGATTTAAAAATTAGAATTTTTTTGATAGTGTTGACGAGCTATTTCAAAAGCAAAGACGGCTGTTGCGCTAGCTGCATTTAATGCATTTTTGAATTCTTGGTGATAAGGAATATATAAATTTTGATCACTTTGTTCGATTACTTGTTTTGATAATCCTCTCATTTCGCCCCCAATAGCTAAGCAAAATTTTTTAGGGAAAGTGAAATCATAGAGGGCTATTGCATCTTTACGATGTCCACAAAGAAGGGCGATGTTGTTTTGTTTGAATTGTTGGAGAACAGATGGAAAATCATCTACAATGCACATAGGGATATATTCGCTTGCCCCAGCACTTGATTTTGCAACTGTACTTGCTGCACTTGTCCAATTACGTGGAGGAATTAAAATACCCTTACATCCTGCAGCATATAAAGTACGAACAATATAACCAAAGTTAAAAGGATCTTCAATTCCTTCAATAAAAGCAAGAAAACATGGCTTTGTGTGTAAGAGTTCCTCTAATGTTTGAAATTTTCGCTCTCCACAATACGCAAGAAGACCACCATGTGTCTTACCTGAAGATAAAGCATCGATTTCTTCACGTGATTTATATTGAATAGTTACTTTTTTTCGCTTTGCTTCTTTTAAAATAAAAAGTGTATCGCGATCTTTCTTCTTTTTATCAACAATTAAACTATATAATATACGATTTCCACTTAATAAAGCGGCTTTAATGGAAATATTTCCTTCTAAAAGATGTTGTGTTTGTGTTTCTTTCATAAATACCTCTTCCTTTAAATATAATATATCATGAATAAGAAGTTAAGAGTATCTTAATTTACATAATTTAA
>CAMWMY010000106.1 GCA_947175465.1 uncultured Erysipelotrichaceae bacterium
AATGATTTAGAATTTCGTATTTATGATTATATTATGAAAAATAGTGAAAAAGTTTTATACATGCGCATACGAGATTTAGCGAAAGAAGTACATGTATCAACAACAACGATTCTTCGATTTTGTAAAAAAGTTGGTTGTGATGGTTTTTGTGAGTTTAAAGTGAAATATAAATTAGAATTGGTGCAACAAAATAGAGTTCTTTATGATGATTTTGAAGAAGTAGTGAGTGGTTTGAAAAGGCTACAACAAAAAGAAATTGATACAAAGATGGATGAAGTGGCTATGTTGGCACTACAAAGTAAGCTGATTATTTTTGTTGGGATTGGTAATTCAGGGACGATGGCACATTATGGAGCTCGTTATTTTGCCAATGCGCATGCTTTTTCATTGTATATAGAAGATCCTTATTTTCCAGTTTTAAAATATACGAAAGAATGGAAAGATTGTTTAATAATTGCTCTTTCTGTATCAGGAGAAACACAAGATTTAATTAAACAAATGCATGGCTTTAAAAGTTCAGGGATTCGCCTAGTGAGTATTACTTGTAGTGCGAATTGTACATTAGCTAAATTATCGGATGTGAATATTCCTTACTATGCATCAAAAGCAAGGGAAGAGTTTGTCGATCATACATCTCAAATTCCCGTTCTTTATATCATTGAATCGATAGCAAAGCGTATTCATCGTTTAAAAGAATAATCATAAAACAAGGTGTTATTCTTCTGTTACAAATACCATTTTTTATAACATGTTCCTAATTAAAAGAAAGCGGTTACATTAGTAACTGTTTTTTTATATAATGAGTATATAGACGATACCGTTATATAGTTAGGAGGATGAATATGAATATTTTTCAGCGTTGTTTAGGTTACTTAACTGCTTTTTGTAATCTAAAACCAATTGTCGTTTTAAAAGAAGGTTTTATATTAACAACACCTGCAACTTTAGTAGGTTCACTATTTTTGTTAATAGCAAACTTTCCAGTAGATGGTTATAACGAGTTTATGACTAGTTTTTTAGGAGCAGGTTGGGCCGATCCTTTAAACCAAGTTTCAGGAGCAACTTTTGATATTTTAGCGATTATTGTTGTACTAGCAATCGCTTATAAGTTTGCGACGCTCGAAAATGTGGATGGGATTAGTTGTGCTATTTTAGCCCTTGTATCCTTTTTGATTGTGACCGCTTCTAGTGTAACAGCACAGACAGGAGAAGTTATTGGGGGAGTTATCCCGAAAACATGGGTTGGTGGAAATGGAATTATTACCGCTATTCTCATGGGATTATTAACAAGTTATATTTTCTGTTTCTTTATTAAGCGTAAGATTATTATTAAAATGCCAGATAGTGTACCAGAAGGGGTATCTAAAGCATTTGCGGCTTTATTACCAGGACTTGTTATTTTCACATTATCGGCTGTTATCTTTGTATTATGTAAAACATTTGGTGAGGGTTTAACTTTTACAGAGCTTATCTTTAAAGTATTACAAACACCATTACAAGCTTTTGCAGGATCATTACCTGGAGTTATCATTTTAACATTGATAACGAATCTTCTTTTCTGGTGTGGAATTCATGGTCCTAATATTGTAGGAGGAATTATGACACCTCTTTGGACAGCATCAGCACTTGCGAACCAAAGTATTTTAGATAAAGGAGAAAAACTGATTGTTGGAGAGAATGCGGAGATTTTCACAGTTCAATTTGATTATTTTATTAAAATTGGAGGTTGTGGAATGACTCTAGGTCTATTGATTGCGGCATTACTTACAGCACGATCACAGCGTTTAAAATCCATTACACGCTTATCTGTTGTACCAGGTATTTTCAATATTAATGAACCTGTTATTTTTGGGCTTCCTATTGTATTTAATGCTTATTTCTTAATTCCTTTCTTATTTGCACCTGTTGTTGCAGTGCTTATTTATTATGGTGCAGTTATTACAGGATTCTTACCACCTTTTGGTGCAGTACAAATTCCATGGACAACACCACCGATTATTTCAGGGTTCTTAGTAGCAGGATTTCAGGGAGTCGTCGTACAGCTGGTGATTATTGTAGCTATCGTACTGCTTTACTTCCCATTTATGAAAATTCAAGATCGCCTTTATGTTCAACAAGAAAATGGAGAGAATGGGGGAAGTGATAGAAAAGATATTGATGATGAAGATTTAGAAACGTTAGCTGCAGGCTTATAAAGAATAGTATAGAAAGAACAAATAATTATTTGAAACCAATATCATAAAACAAGGTGTTATATTTTTGTAACAAATACCTTTTGTATCTAATATGTTTCTAAATCATAGAAAGCGATTACAATTGTAAGTGCTTTCAAGTATAATAAGCATATAGACGATATCGTATAGAATTAGGAGGTAGTTTATGAAATGGTTTCAACGTTGTTTAGATTATTTAACTGTTTTTTGTAATTTAAAGCCGATTGTTGCATTAAAAGATGGTTTTGTTTTAACTATCCCTGCAACATTAGTAGGTTCGCTATTTTTATTAGTTGCGAATTTTCCAATTGATGGTTATAACGAATTTATGACAAGTATCTTAGGAGCAGGATGGGCAGATCCTTTAAATCAGGTTGCAGGAGCAACATATGATATTTTAGCTATTTTAGTTGTTTTAGGTTTATCTTATAAATTTGCATCGATCGAAGGTGTCGATGGTATTAGTTGTTCTATTTTAGCCCTTGTATCTTTTCTAATTGTAACAGCTTCTAGTGTAACAGGAGCTTCAGGAGAAGTCATTGGTGGGGTTATTCCTAAAACATGGGTTGGTGGAAATGGAATTATCACCGCCATCATTATGGGGTTATTAACAAGTTATATCTTTAGTTTTTTCATTAAACGAAAAATTATTATTAAAATGCCAGATAGTGTACCAGAAGGGGTTTCTAAAGCGTTTGCGGCTTTATTACCAGGACTTGTTATCTTTACTTTATCTGCGATTATCTTTGTTTTATGTAGAACATTTGGTGGTGGTTTAACTTTTACAGAACTTGTATTTAAGGTATTACAAACACCATTACAAGCCTTTGCAGGATCTTTACCAGGAGGAATTATTTTAACATTATTAATTGGTATCTTATTTTGGTGTGGAATTCATGGGCCAAATATTGTTGGTGGAGTTATGACACCGATTTGGACGGCAGCAGCACTTGCCAATCAAAGTGTTTTAAATAGTGGACAATCACTTGTTGTAGGGGAAAATGCAGAAATTTTAACGATTCAAGTTTTTGATGTATTTATTAAATTAGGAGGATGTGGATTAACACTTGGGTTATTGATCGCAGCATTATTATCTGCACGCTCAGCTCAGCTAAAATCCATTACACGCTTATCTATTGTACCAGGTATTTTCAATATTAATGAGCCAGTTATCTTTGGGCTACCGATTGCCTTTAATGCTTATTTCTTAGTTCCCTTTTTGATTGTGCCGGTTGTAGCCTTAATTATTTGTTATTTTGCGATTGTTACAGGCTTTTTACCACCATTTAATGGGGTACAAGTACCATGGACAACACCACCGATTATTTCAGGGTTCTTATTAGCAGGAGTGCAAGGTGTTATTGTGCAAATTGTAATTCTGATATCTGCTATTGTTATTTATTTCCCATTTGTGAAAAAGCATGATCATATGTGTCTTCGTCAGGAAGAAAAAGGTAAGAAAGATATTGATGATGAAGATTTAGAAACATTAGCTGCAGGCTTATAAAGTTAGAAAGAAAGAGAGGAAAAAACAATGAGTTTACGTAAAGATTTTTTATGGGGTGGAGCTGTTGCGGCTCACCAATTAGAAGGTGCTTGGCAAGAAGGAGGAAAAGGAATTAGTGTTGCTGATGTTATGACAGCAGGTGCGAATGGTGTAAATAGAGAAATTACAAAAGGAGTGATTGAAGGAAAAAACTATCCTAATCATGAAGCAATTGACTTCTATCATCGTTATAAAGAAGATATTGCCATGTTTCATGAAATGGGATTTAAATGTTTCCGTACTTCTATCGCATGGACACGTATTTTCCCTAAAGGAGATGAGTTAGAGCCAAGTGAAGAAGGATTGAAGTTTTATGATGACCTGTTTGATGAATGTTTAAAATATGGAATAGAACCAGTTGTAACATTATCACACTTTGAAATGCCTTATCATTTAGTAACAACATATGGTGGATGGCGAAACAGAAAACTAATTGAATTCTTCGTACGTTTTGCGACTGTTTGTTTTGAACGTTATAAAGATAAAGTAAAATATTGGATGACCTTTAATGAAATTAATAATCAAGCAAACTATAAAGAAGATTTTGCACCTTTTACAAATTCAGGGCTTGTGTTTGAAGAGGGGGAAGATCGTGAAGCTATTATGTATCAAGCAGCGCATTATGAACTTGTAGCTAGTGCTGAAGCTGTCAAAATAGCACATGAAATAAAACCTGAACTTCAAGTTGGATGTATGATTGCGATGGTGCCAATTTATCCAGCAACCTGCCATCCAAAAGATATGATGATGTCTGTATCAGCAATGCAAAAAAGATACTATTTCACAGATGTTCATGTACGTGGAGTATATCCACCACAACTATTGAAGTATTGGGAAAGAAAAGGTTTTGAAATCGATATAACAGCAGAAGATAAAGCAATTTTAAAAGAAGGTTGTGTAGATTATATTGGATTTAGCTATTACTTCTCCATTGTCGCAAAACATACAAGTGATAATGTACATTATGATTACGATGAAACATCATGTATAGTGAAAAATCAATATGTAGAAGCAAGTGAGTGGGGATGGCAAATTGATCCAGAAGGTTTACGTTATGCGATGAACTGGTTCTATGATCGTTATCAACTTCCATTATTTATTGTGGAAAATGGATTTGGAGCTGTAGATAAAATAGAAGAAGATGGAACTATTCAAGATACGTATCGTATTGATTATTTAAAAGCACACATTGAAGCGATGAAAACATGTGTTGAAGAAGATGGCATTGATTTAATGGGATACACACCATGGGGATGCATTGATTTAGTTTCTGCTGGAACAGGGGAAATGAAAAAACGTTATGGTTTCATTTATGTAGATAAAGATAATGAAGGAAATGGAACATTAGAAAGAAGTAAGAAACAAAGTTTCTATTGGTATCAAAAAGTAATTCAAACAAATGGAGAAGAACTTTAAAAAAAAGTGGTTGTTAGTAAAACTAACAACTTCTTTTTCCTAAATTCAAATTTCAAGTGCACCACAAGGTGTGCTTTTTTGTATAAT
>CAMWMY010000107.1 GCA_947175465.1 uncultured Erysipelotrichaceae bacterium
ATTCAAAGTAGGGTTATTTCCAATATTAATAATGGCCATATATCGATTCCCTTTTACATAAACACTTCCGATATAAACACCATTTTTAGGATAAATATAAGGATAATTTAATAATAAATTCGCTGTTGGAAAGCCAATTTTTCTTCCTATTTGTCGTCCCTTAAACACTTTTCCTTTCATACAGTAAAAACGTCCAAGCAATTGCCCAACATGGTCTACTTCCCCATCTATAATAAGTTTTTCAATAAAAGAAGAGCGTACTTTTTCTTCTTGAATGCATACTTCATCTACAACAATAACATTGAATTTAGATTGGTCTTTTAGCGTTGCTATATTCCCTTCTCCCTTATTGGCATAATGAAAATCATGACCACAAATAAGTGTCTGCACTTGCAAAGGATTTAAAATTTCCTGATGGAAGCGTTTGACTGATAAATGTGCAAGCTCTTCATGAAAATGAATGATAATCCACATTTCAATTCCCATTTCTTGTGCAAGTTGCATACGATCATTCATAGAAGTTATATGCGAAATTGATTTCATTTGGTGAAGAATACTCCAAGGATCTGGATCAAAAGTAATGACTGCAGGTACAGTGTTGGTTTGTTTCGCTTGTTGCAATACTTTATCAATTAAAACTTGATGACCTTTATGTAAGCCATCAAAATATCCAATACAAGCAGTAATCGGTTTTTCTTGCTTAATTTTTTGATGAATATCAACATGATAAATTTCCATTTTTATCCCTCCTACCATAATCCCCTTACACAAGAAAACCATTTTCCATGATGGCGTCTATAAAAAGCGACAACTTCATTTTGATGGACGATAACAACTTCATCTTCTTTACAATCTAAGGCTATAGTTTTCCCATTATATACATCTTTTATAGGTTCATAAGAAACATAAGGAAAATGAGACAATGCATCAAACATGGAAAAAAGTTTAAAATCACCTTGCTCAACTTGACTTAAAGTAACACAATCTTTTAAATGAAAGCGCCCTACTTTCGTTCGTACTAAAGACTTCATACATCCTAAATTATTACTTTTTTTCGCTATATCTACACATAAGGAGCGTACATAAGTTCCACTACTACATGCTACTCTAAAAGTTAGCTCTTTTTCATCTAAGGCTTCTATGTCATGGATACAAATCTTTCTTTTCGGTCTTATAACTTCTTCATGATTTCTTGCATATTCATATAATTTTTTCCCGTTTACACGAACACTTGATATCAGTGGTGGCAATTGTTCTTGTTCTCCTAAAAAAGTTTTTAACAATGATGAAAAATTTTGAATAGGAGTAATTTCTTTGGTTTCTAATATTTCGCCACTAATATCATCACTTAAGGTCCTTTTTCCTAATTCTAAAGTTGCTATGTATTCTTTATCTGTATCTTCTAAGTAAGGTAATATTTTACAAGCTCGATTAATTAATACAAGTAATACCCCTGTTGCATCTGGATCAAGCGTACCACTATGTCCAATTTTCTTAATATTTAATATTTTTCGAAGCTTATAGACAACATCATGTGATGTCATTCCAGCTTCTTTATAAACTAATAATATACCATCCATCGTATCACCTCTTTGTATTATAACATATATTTTTTATTTACTTACAAGATTCTTTAAGCTCTTCAACATCCAACGCATTTCATAAATATTAGGTTGTCCTAAAGAATTTGCTGTCTCAAAAGTAACAAAAATAATAGAAGATCCTATAAATGGTGCACACAGTCGTGAGATTTTTCCTAAAGATGACATCGAAATAGCAATCATAGGTTGTTTTAAACATTGGGTATACATAAAAAATGAAGACTTCATTAAGGCATTAACATCAGCATATTCTTTAGGCATTAAAGCAATTTTTAAAATATCTGCTCCTGTAGATTGCATCTTTTTCCATAAAGAAATACATGTTTCATAAGAGAATGTTTGGTGGAAATTATGATAAGATAATAACACTTTTTTATGATGCCTTTGTGCATGTAAAATCAGTTCATATATTTGAGAGCGATGTTCACAATATTCGATATCAATTATATCAATATAGGGGCTTTCCATCATTTTATACAACAGATCTTCATAGTGTTTTTCCCCTATATCCATTTGCCCTCCTTGGGCTTGTGTTCGAAATGTACAAAGAAGAGGTAGTTCTTTAGCAAAAGTATGGATAAGAGCAAGTATATCTTCTATCTCTTTCCATTCATTGTTATATGTAAAAAAGTCTAATCGCCATTCAATTAAATCAACTTCTTTATTAGATAAAAAAGATACTTCTTTTTTTATTTCTTCTTTTGTGTTTCCCATGATAGATACACATAGTTTAGGATCTCCTTCCCCAATAACAACATCTTTTACATTGACTATCTTCATTTCATCACCTACTTTACATAACACTCAAAAAATATTTATTCCCTTTTCATGCTTCTTATTTTACAACTTTTCTTCTTTATTCTCAAATTTTCCTCATCTTCATGGCATAAATATAATTGAAAAATTCAATATAAAAAGACTTTTCGATTTTTATCAAAAAGTCCTCTTATAAATAATGTATCTATTCTTTATTGTAATGGCTATTAAACAGCAATTAAATCGCTTATGTGCATAGCTGCTGTAACTTCTTGATTAACTCCAATAACAACACGATCACCTTGAATTTCCATAACAGTATAAGTGTTTGTAAAAACAAAATCTGCTAGTGAATTTCCTGTGTAATCTTTGCTTCCAGCAACTACTTTTACAAGACTTCCTACATGGATTTCTTTAGAACTACTTGTAATCGCATCCTCATTAATCCAACCTGTCCCATTATTAATCAAATATGGGTTTCTTGCACCAGATACAATTTTAGTAATCGTTCCTGTCGATATCGCTGGTATTAAAGGTGTTGTACTCGTACTTGAAGTATAAATTTTATCATATGTCACAACATCGCCAACATTTCGATTTTCAGGAGAAGTAGGTATCTTCGATGAATTCATAATTGCTTCATCATTTACCCACCCTGTTCCATCATTGATAAGATAAGGATTTCTTGTATTGGGAAGAACTTGTGTTATTGTTCCACTTGTAATATCAGGTAAAAGTCCTTCTACACTTTCACTTGATGTATAGATCGTATGAAAAGTCACAACTCCAATAACAACACGATCACCTTGAATTTCCATAACAGTATAAGTGTTTGTAAAAACAAAATCTGCTAGTGAATTTCCTGTGTAATCTTTGCTTCCAGCAACTACTTTTACAAGACTTCCTACATGGATTTCTTTAGAACTACTTGTAATCGCATCCTCATTAATCCAACCTGTCCCATTATTAATCAAATATGGGTTTCTTGCACCAGATACAATTTTAGTAATCGTTCCTGTCGATATCGCTGGTATTAAAGGTGTTGTACTCGTACTTGAAGTATAAATTTTATCATATGTCACAACATCGCCAACATTTCGATTTTCAGGAGAAGTAGGTATCTTCGATGAATTCATAATTGCTTCATCATTTACCCACCCTGTTCCATCATTGATAAGATAAGGATTTCTTGTATTGGGAAGAACTTGTGTTATTGTTCCACTTGTAATATCAGGTAAAAGTCCTTCTACACTTTCACTTGATGTATAGATCGTATGAAAAGTCACAACATCTCCAACATGATAAAGCGTATCGACAGGAGGTTGTGGTGTTACATCCGATCCGTCACTTCCATTTAATCCTAATGTCTTTATAATCGAAGGATAATCTTTGTATGCAATATTCATATCGGTTCTAGGGCTTGATCCTGGTACACTTCCATCACTTGTATATTGCCACATTCCAAATGGTTTTGTAAAAGTAGGTGCCTGTGCCCATTGTGCTAACCATTTATCAAAAGGATCTAATTCATCAGAATTTAATTTTGTTGTAAACCAATATAAATTAGAATATACACCAGCATAATATCCTGCAGCTTCAATAGCTCGACAAGTATAGCGAATAATCTCTATCAATAATGCATTGTTATCAATAACTCCTTGTCGCTCCTTGTATCCATCTGCATCTTCCATATCAATATAAACAGGATATAAAGGACGAAATTGTTTAATTAAATTCACTAAACCTTCAGCTTCTTCTTCCATTGTTTGTGTATCTGTTGCATAAGAATAATGATACAATCCATAAGGAAGTCCAACACGTTCACATTCTGCAACATTTTGGCGAAGCATTTTATCTTCTTCAAAATGTCCCCAGCTACATCGAATAATCGCAAATTGAATACCACTATCTTTAATTTCTTGCCAGTTTAACACACCATTGTGTTCACTCACATCAATTCCTTTCCACGTCATTGTATTACCTCTCTTTCACCCCATGTTATGTCCATCTTTTATTTTGGTTCAGGCAAATAAGGAAATTTTCATTCAAAAATACAAAATTATAAAAGTCAAGAGTATTCTTTTTCATTTTCTATGCTATACTATTCATGTCTAGAGGGTGTATATTTTTCCTACACTTAGAGATACGGGAAACTGGACGTTATATTAATGTGTTGAATGCCTGCTACGAGCAGGAATCCTAATTTAATATACAGGTTACCCACCTGGACTTACCAGGAAAGATCTCCCCCTTTAGATTTCATTAAAAACGCAATATTTTGCGTTTTTTTATTTTTGTAAGGAAAAACGAAAATGCCCACTAATTCCTTTTAGAAAATCCTCTCTCCACAAACCATCTTCATCTTGTACAGGAAGTCCACCATGATGTAGCAAAAAAGGAATTCCATGAGCATTTCTTTCATCAGAGAGAATGGCAATATGCTTATTAGAAAAGGTGACAATATCTCCTGGCTGCCATTCTTCTTTTTGTGTTAGATCCAGTGTTAAAGATAAGCAATGCCTTTCAAGAAAAACATGAATATTCTCAACTCGACGAAAGTCGATATTAGGATCTGGTCGTCCATTTACACGAGGATATGCCTCTATATTGTAGGCAATATCTTGATCAATCATTTGTTTTAAATCATAGCCTGCCTCTTTTAAAGCACGCCAAATAAGGTCGGTACATACTCCTTCTTCCTTTGGAGGATAACCTCCTTGATAATAAGCACTTCTATATACAGGATTTTTACGAAGTTCATTTTTGGCTGCAAATACAATATCACTATAATCATCAATTCCATCTTGATCTTTATCAATAGAACTTTTTATTGTAGTTATCCCAAAATCTTCACTCGTATAACGTCTGTGTGGAATTAAAT
>CAMWMY010000108.1 GCA_947175465.1 uncultured Erysipelotrichaceae bacterium
AAGTAATACTTCTCATATACTGAAGCAGGTGATAAAAATGTTTACATTTGCATTTGAAGTTTTATCAAACGCATTATACTACGTTGGTTATATTCGCAGTAATAGCTTTTTACAACCCTTATCAAAAGATGAAGAAAGTAAATACATTGCTTTGCTGCAAGAAAAAAATGAAGAAGCTAGGAATAAGCTCATTGAACATAACTTGCGTCTTGTTGCTTATATTGTAAAAAAATATGATATCAAAAAAGAACAAACAGAAGATTTAATTAGCATTGGAACGATTGGTTTGATTAAAGCGATTGATTCTTTCAAAGTAGAAAAAGGAAGAAAGCTAACTACTTATGCTTCTAAATGTATTGAAAATGAAATTTTAATGTATTTACGTTCATCAAAAAATTACTTTCAAAACGTCTCTTTAAATGATCCTATCGCAACAGATAAGGATGGAAGTGAAATCACGTTAATCGATGCCATCAGCTCCCCTGTTGAAAAAAGTGTTGTGGAGAGTATGATGTTAGAAGAAAATATCAAAAAATTAAAAACATACATTCATGTTCTAGATGCTCGTGAATTAGAAATCATTACAAAGCGTTTTGGTTTATACGGCCAAAAAGAACAAACACAACGAGAAATTGCGAAACAACTTCATATTTCACGCTCCTATGTATCTAGAATTGAAAAAAGGGCTTTTATGAAACTTTATCGAGAATTTAAAAAAGATGAACAACAAAAAAGAAAAAAATAAAGTGAACCAGATATTATATAGGTTCACTTTTCTACTTTTAGTACTTACCTCGTAAATAGTAACACAACTTATTGTATATGTGTATATTTATTAATTATCTTCGTAATAATAGTCCTCTTCTTCTAAATCTTCCCCTTCTTCAAAGTTCCAAAAATTATAATCTCCTTGTCTTATCAACTCTTTTTGCCATTCTTCTAAATTATAGGCATCCATTTCCGTTTCCAGTTTCTCATCTATAGTACCTTTTTCTCTTGAAAAATGTAAAGATTCTAACAATACCGCTCCCATAACCATCTCCCCTACTGTATTTTGTTTTGAAGATTTAGATGTTTGCTTTATTGAAGGTATTAAGGAAGGATTTTTAGTATTCATAGTAACTCTCACTTTGTGTGATACTTGTTCAGATAAATTCATTAACTGTTTTAAAATATCCACCAATTTATCTTCATTATCTTTATATTTTATAATTTGCTTACTATAATTATCTATTTGTAAGCCTACATGATGCGCATATGCAAAGTGGGAAATTCTTATTTTATCTTCAAAAAATTGTGCATTCTTTTCTATGTAAGCTTTTGTATTATTCAAATCCCTCTTAATTTCACTTATATAATTTTTAATCTCATCAATGATGAAGGGAGTATTTTTAAGTTTTTTTATTTTTAATATTAATTCATAAATATGTTTATAATGGTCTTGTCTATTTTCAAAGTTTGAACAGGCACAAGTAGCATTTTCTTTATGAACAGTATCTTTATGGCTATTGGTTATTTCTTTCTTCTTACCTAATTCATCGATTTTCGCAAATATTCTTATGATTGCTTTAATGATACATCTTATTGCCTTTATCATAAATTTAATAAAGAAGAACACACCAATAAAAATCATGGCTATTAGTGTTTTAAGCTCTTTTTCTTGATTATCTTTAACTCTACGCCTTGCCATTATACTCTTCTTAACCTTCTAGCATCACAATCGAATTTACCTGCCATTTCCTGTAATTTTATATTTATATTTTTCATAATCCATCCCCCATTTCTCATATACCTCCTAAATCTCTATTTTATCAAGTATACTTATACAATTCCCTTTAAAATTCTATCTAATATATATTTTTTCATATCGATCTTCATGGAAGCTTTTCAATATCGCATTTCTTAAGGAATACATTTTACTTAGGTAAAAATGTTTTATAATATATATCAAATGGTAGTTCTTCTTGCATTCTTTTTAGAACTTTTAAGAAAACTTCACAATCGAAAAGAAGTAAATCAATATATGCATATTTGACTCCTATAGCTCCTCCTATAACTCTTCCTATAGAAGCAGGATATAAAAGATTATGTATTTCTTTTTCTAATTGCTGGCGTAAAAGAGCGATATCTTCATTCTTTTGTTTAATCTCATAATAAAGATAACCGTACTCTCCACCTTTTTCTTTCATTTCTTGACAACAAATATACTCATTATTCAAGAGTTCTTCTTGTAGCTGAGAATGCGTAGTCATAATCATTTTCATATCTTTACGAACACTTTCTCCTTCTAACGGCTTACTTAACTTATATACTCTATAAATTTGTGTAGGATCATGATATTCCACCCAATCCATACTTACTACAATATCGCATATATCCTCATAAAAATAAGGTAAATAGCACATATTTTCATATTCCAAAGGCCCATCGATAATCTCAATTTCTCCAATTCGTGCCTCTAGCTCTAGCTCTCCAATAAATAAAGCTAGCATATAAATCGTAATTTCTCTTTGTTTCGTTTCGTCAAAAGATTTTAAGTTTTCACAGTACACTTTAATAGGAATACATTTATTTACCTCATCAATATCATAATAAATGATAAAATCATTTCCCCTCCATGATTGCCCATAAATCTTCCATACAGTAGAAAATGCTTCTTCACTAAGTGGTTGTCGATACGCATTGATAATCCAATCATGAACACATTCCTTTGGAACATCTTTCTTCAAAAGAGCACATATATATTGTGCATTTTTTTGATCCTGTGCATCAAAAGTCAACTCAAAAAAGCCATTATCTAGCTTTTCTACTTCCATTTTACAGCCACTCATCGTTTTTAATTTCTCATTACAAGCTTGCACATACATAGACGCACTCTCCTTATCATGATTGCTTAATGCATCTTGTAAAGACTGCTGTATACTTGTAAAATACTCCCAAAAAGATTGAACACGTTGTTTTAAATTCATAAAATCACTCCTTATATTGCATAATGAGACAATATTGTTGAAAAGGAAAAGAACGATAAGAAATCGTATTCATAAGAGCGAATCCTAATTCCTCATACTGTTTTAAATCTTCTTCCTTATAAACCTCCGTTGCAACATTCATATGTAAAATTTGTGCGTCATTTTTAAGTTCGAAAAGCATTCTTTCCAACATTTCACGCTTCTGTTTATGCTCTTTTACATAAATAAATTTTAAATGAAGATATGGTTCTTTTATAAACTCATCCCCCCATTGACTCATTAAGATATCCCTATTTTTTATAATATGTATAAAAGCGGATATATCAATCCATACCATTTTACTTAACTTTATATACATTTTTATAAGTCTAGCTATATGAGCTCCTTTTTTATACTTTCGTGTATCTAAAAGTACCATCATGTTTTCTTTTTGAATACTATCAGCGTAAAAAGTACAATAAGGGGCAATCATTTGTATATATGCTTGAAAATATATTTCCATTAATTTTTTTCTTTTTTTTGTATGTTTAAAGAATGAAGTAAAGATGGTATGAGAAGCAAAAGCATCTGCAAAATCTTTATATACACAGCTAATCTCTTCTTCTGTTAAAGAATATAGATTTTCTAAAGCCATAAAGCGCCATCTCCTATCTCAAAGCTATATGTTTCTATATAGTATGGCTCATTATATCATACTATCTTAAACTTGCCTACTCATAACTCTGTATCTTTTTTTATCAAAATAAAAAAGCATACTTAGCAAACAAAATACTTTTTAAGTATTTCTTTAATAAAGCATGCTCTATCATTTCTTTTATTTACGCATAAGCATATTTTTTTCGATTCCTTTGAAAGCATATAATACTTACAAATAAAGCTAAAAATTCCGCTGCTACAACGGCCAACCAAATACCATATACTTGAAAAAAGATAGGTAAGACAAAAATTGTTATTATTTGAAATACTAAGGTTCTTAAAAAAGAAATACAAGCAGATACACCTCCATTATTTAGAGCTGTAAAAAAAGAAGATGCAAAAATATTAAAACCACTTAAAAGATAAGATAAAGAAAATAATTGAATAGCGGTAGTTGTCATTTGTACTAATTCTGGATCATAGCTTACAAAGATACCAGCAAGCATTCCGGATGAAAGTTGTGCTAATAAAGTCATAATGATTGCCCCAATACCTACTAGCATTAAGCTCTTTTTATAGAGGCTCTTTAACTCTTCCGTATTTTGAGCTCCATAATGATAACTAATAATCGGTGCCGTTCCAATTGCATATCCATTATACATCCCTGTAAAAATAAAGAAAATGTACATAATAACCCCATAAGCTACAACTCCATCTGCTCCTACAAATTTCATCAGCTGAAGATTATAAAGCATATTTACAAGCGACATCGAAACATTGGTAAGCATTTCTGAAGATCCATTTATGCAACTTTGCCATAAAGCTTTTCCATCAAAAGGTGCTTTTCCTAATCTTAATTTCGTTGGATTTTTACGATAAAAGTATATCAAAGGAAGCCCGCCTCCAATGAGCTGACTCAATCCTGTTGCGACAGCAGCACCAAATACTTCCATTTGCCACACATACACAAATAAAAAATCAAATACGATATTGACGATTCCTGCAACAATGGAAATAGCTAAGCCTATCATTGGTTTTTCCGCAACAACAAAAAAGCTTTGAAAACTATTATTTAGGAAAAAAGGTATCAACGAAATTAACAATACCCTTCCATATATAACACAATTAGAAAGTGTTACCTCATCAGCTCCTAAAGCTTTCGCAATAGGTTCAGTAAAAAGAATTCCTAAAATTGTCAATATTACCCCCATAAAAATTAAGAAATAAGTTAATATCGAAAAAACTTCATTTGCTTTTTTCTCATCCCCTTCTCCTAATATTTTAGAAACAAGAGCTCCTCCTCCTGTTCCTATCATAAACCCAAGAGAACCCAACACCATGACAAAAGGCATAATCAAATTAACGGAAGCAAAAGCATCACTGCCTACCACATTGGATACGAATAGTCCATCAATGACTCCATAAATAGAAGTAAAAATAAGCATTGCTATGGTTGGCATTGAAAATCGTAGTAATTTTTTATAATCAAAGTGCTCACTTAAACTTATATTCATCTTACCCTCTCCTCATATAAAATTCTTAAAAATATTTTTTTATTATAAAGAACGTTCTTCTTTCGATGTATATATTTTTTCAGCTTCTTCCTTAAATAG
>CAMWMY010000109.1 GCA_947175465.1 uncultured Erysipelotrichaceae bacterium
ATAGCTGTTGATAAAGCAACAGCTGATGCAATTTTTACTTTCTTTTTATACTTATGTTTCATACTACCTTCTCCTTTCATAAACTCTTTATTTATCATACTGCATTCCTAATATATCATATAAATTTTTAATATACAACTTCAAATAAACACCTGTAATTGGAAAATATATGAAGTGAAAAGATTAGTATTATTCAAAGGTAGCATCCCTTCTTCCACTTTCTCTATTCTTAAAAAACTGTTGGCTCTTTACCAACAGTTCTTACTATCCTTATTCTTCAAAATCTTTCAGTACTTTACTTACAGGATTTTTCTCTTCAATTGCTTTAATTGTCTTCCCTAAAACTTCCCCTACAGATAATACTTTCATCTCTGGGAATTCTATTTGTTTTTTATCTTGTGCAATTGTATTCGTACATACAAATCCTTTTACATTGCTTGCTTTTAATCTTTCAATAGCTGGCCCTGATAATACACCATGAACACAAGAAGCATATACTTCTTTAGCTCCATGATCATACAACATTTTAATTCCAGACATTAACGTCCCAGCTGTATCAACAATATCATCTACCATAATAGCTATTTTTCCATCTACATCGCCTAATAAATTCATGGCTTCCGCAACATTTGGTTTTGGTCGACGTTTATCAATAATTGCTAAAGGTGCATGAAGAATTTCTGCTAATTTACGTGCACGTGTTGTTCCACCATGATCTGGTGATACTACAACAACATCTTCCATTTGTAAAGATTTAAAATATTTTCCAATAATTGGAATCGCTGTAATATCATCTGCTGGTATATCAAAGAACCCTTGAATTTGTGTTGCATGAAGCTCCATCGTAATAATGCGGTTAGCTCCAGCTGTTTCTAATAAATCTGCAACTAATTTTGACGTAATTGGTTGTCTTGGTTTTGCTTTACGATCTTGACGAGCATATCCAAAGTAAGGCATAATCACTGTAATATGTTCTGCACTTGCTCTTTTAGCAGCATCAATCGCAATTAATACTTCCATTAAATTACTAGATACTGGATTGCACGTAGATTGTACAATATAAACATGTTTTCCACGTACGGATTCTCCAAGTTCTACCATAATTTCCCCATCTGCAAAATGTTTTACTTCACATAATCCTAAAGGAACCCCTAACTGACTTGCAATTTCATTTGCAAGATCTATACTTGATGTTAATGCGAATACAACTGTACTATTTTTCATAATTTACATCCTTCTTCTTTCTATTTCTTTTTCCATTTCGTACCATAGCCCTCTTTATTTACTTGACGAGCTCTAGCAATTCCCATATCCCCATTATCTACATTGTCTGTAATTGTAGAACCAGCTGCAAGTAATGCATTTTCTCCAATCGTAACTGGCGCTACTAAATTACAATTGCTACCGATAAAGGCATCATTTCCAACAATTGTTCGATGTTTTTTCTTACCATCATAATTGACAGTTACAACACCACAACCTACATTTACACGCTCTCCGATATCACTATCTCCGATATAAGTTAAATGTGCACATTTGCTCCCTTTTCCAAAATTAGCATTTTTAAATTCCACAAAATTTCCTATACGGACATTTTCTTCTACATGAGCGTGATTACGTAAGTGTGACATAGGACCTACAACGGTATGTGCTCCTACATAACTATCCACAATTTTTGAACTATCAATGGTCACACCATCTTCAATATGTGCATTGCATAAAAAAGAGTTTGGTAAAATAAGAACATGTTCTCCAATTTTAGTTTTTCCTTGTATATGTACATTTGGATAAATGATCGTATCTTTTCCAATTTCTACATCAGCATCAATATACGTATTTTCTGGATCTATAATACTCACACCTTGCATCATATGTTTATGATTAATAAATCGTTTCATCCATTGCTGTGCTTTAGCAAGATCAACGCGATCATTGACACCCATTGTTTCTTGTGGATCTTCAACAACCATCGCATTTACACTATATTGCTTCTTACGGAAAATTTCTACTAAATCAGTCAAATAATATTCTTGTTGTGCATTCTTATTTGTAATTTCATTTAATCCCTCAAAAAGCAACTTATTTTTAAAACAGAAAATACCTGTATTGATTTCTTTGATTTTCTTTTCTTCTTCATTACAATCTTTAGCTTCTACAATCTTTTCTACATATCCTTCTTTATTTCTTACAATTCTTCCATAATTTTCCCCATCTTTTAACTGAGCAGTTAAAACAGTAAGGGCATGATCTTGATTCGCCTCAAACGCTTTTTGTATCGTTTCTGGCTGAATCAATGGTCCATCTCCACATAAAATAATCGTATCTCCATCAAAATGTTCAAAAGCTCTTGCTTGCATAAGTGCATGCCCTGTCCCAAGTTGTTCAGACTGTAAGGCATATTGTACTTCATCTTGCAAATATTCTTTAACACTTTCAGCACCATGTCCTACAATAACCATAATATTTTCAATATCACACTTTTTTAAAGCTGAAATAATATGTCCAATCATCGGCTTATTGGCCACAGGATGCATTACTTTATTGTGTATGGATTTCATTCTTGTACCTTTTCCGGCAGCTAAAACAATCGCAGACTTCATCATAATCTTTACCTCCTTTATTATTTTAACAAATTTCTTAAATAAATAAAGCTATTCTAAGTAGGAAATTAAGAATTTATACATTTCATAAACGAAATCTTAGTAACGTATTTCCTTATAAAATAGTCTTATATATTTCTTCTTCTATAAATGTATTTTGGTCTTTATAACAAAATCATATTCCTTTTTTAAACTTTCCAAAGTTTCATCAATGAATGCTTCTTGCTTTGTTAAAGCAAAAACACAGCTTCCACTTCCTGACATAAGCACTGAAAAAAAACCAAGACGTTTCAATGTTTCTTTAATATGCTTAATTTCTGGCACAAGTTGCAAGGCACTATATTCTAGTGTATTCCCCATAAAGCGAGTAAGTAAGTCCCAGTCATTTTGCATACAAGCTTCCTTTACTCTTTGACAATCAGGATGTTCTACTTTCGTAAAATCTAGCATTTCAAAAGCTTTCTTTGTACTAACTCCTCGCTCTGGTTTTACAAGCAATACATGATAGTCTCCTCGCATGTCAAAAGGTTCTATCTTTTCACCAATTCCCCTTACAATACTAGGAGTATTATATATACAAAAAGGAACATCAGCTCCAATTTCTTTGGCTAAAAGACTTAAATGTTCCAAACTCGTATCCAAAGATAACAATTTCCAAAGAGCACGCATCAAGGCAGCCGCATCAGCACTACCACCTGCTAACCCTGCTTCCATTGGAATCTTTTTTTGAATATGAATATGAAAGCACTCTTTAATATCAAAGGTTTTACGCATCAAATGCAAAGCTTTTACTACTGTATTGGAGGCATCTAAAGAAAGTCTTGGATCATCACAAGTAATACAATCTTCCTTTGCTATAAAAACATGAATTTCATCATGAAGGCTTAAAGGAACCATGACCATTTCTAAATCATGATAGCCATCTTCCCTTCTTCGCTTTACATCCAAACATAAATTAATTTTCGCATATGCTTTTTCTTTCATCTTATACACTTCCTTGTTCCACATGATATAAAGTTAAAAATTGTTCAAGAGATAGCGATTCTGCTCTTGCATTTTCCGCAATCCCAGCTTTTACCAACAACTGCTTTGCCTTTTGTTTATCCCCTATGTAAGCTCCATAATTATTCAACATCGTTTTTCTTTTTTGTTTAAAACATGCTTTTACCATCGCAAAAAAGGCTTGCTCATCTTCTACAAGATCTCTATTTTCTTTAAAAGAAAATTGTAAAACAGCACTATCAACGCATGGTTTAGGAAGAAAAACACGACTTGGAACGTGCATAATATGTTTTACATGACACATATATTGTGTAATAACACTCAAGGCATTATAGTCTTTAGAACATGTAGAAGCTCGAAAACGATCAGCTACTTCTTTTTGCATCATGACTGTAATCGTATCAATAGGAGCTCGTGATTCAAACAACTTAAATAAAATAGGTGTTGTAATATAATAAGGTAAATTCGCTGCTACAACTACATCATAGCCTTCTTTTTTAAAATTTTCGACGACTTCTATAATATTGGTTGTTAAAAAATCTTGCAAACGTATCTCTACATGAGGATATGCAGCTAATGTATCTTCTAACACTTCTGGTAATCTCTCATCAATCTCAAAAGCAACGACTTTTTTAGCATATTCACATAAATATTGTGTAAGTGCACCAATCCCTGGACCGATTTCAATAGCTAATGTATTTTCTGTTTGAATTGCACTTCGTGCAATCTTCTCCACCACACTAGGCTCTATTAAAAAGTTTTGCCCATAATTTTTTTTCGTATATAATTGATGTTTCTCTAAAATTTCTTTCGTTCTTGAAGGTGTTGCAATTGGCTTCATGAAATCTCCTTCCATATTTGTTCGATATCTTCTTTAGTTAATTGTAGCATATTCAAACGTTTGAATAATGTTTTAGCATTAGGTTTCCCAAGAAATAAAAAACGACTTATCTTCTCACGTAAATGTGCACTTTCTTGCTGCCCATGAAAACCTAAATCAATAAACTCTTCAAAAGAGAGTGTTTCTTGTGCATTCTCTTGATATGTCATCAAATGCTCCAAAGCTTCTAGAAGATCTTCTTTACTTGCATGTTCAATTCCTACTTTTTTCTTTGTTTTAGCACAACGTCTGTCAATAAAGGCATTTTTACATCCTGGCACTGATTGATTAATTTTCTGTCTAATTTTTTCTCCTGGTGTATCTGGATCTGTAAAGATAATCACACCCCGTTTTTCTTGTACCTTTTTAATCAACTGTAACGTTTGCTTACTAAGATGTGTCCCTTGTGTTTCAATCGTATCACAATCCATATATTTTTTTAGATTCTCACTATCGTGTTTCCCTTCCACAATAATAACTTCTTTCCATTTCATATTCTCACCTATCCATATGCTAGATTATACCATACAATCTGTTGAAATCTTTAAAAAAGTAAAAAGCTCTATTGTCTTTGATATTGCTAATATTGCCATATTACTTCTTAAATAAGCTATTCAAATCCAGTTCACTCATATTAAAAAACATAAAAAAGATAACTCTCATTCCTTATATAAAAT
>CAMWMY010000110.1 GCA_947175465.1 uncultured Erysipelotrichaceae bacterium
AAAAAATATAGCATTAACAAATCCATTCTTTCACCTCTTTTGATTACAAAAAAGAAACTTTCACATATAATTCCATATGTTTATAAGCTTCTTTTTATTATTTTATTTTTCTAGTTGTGCCTTAAATGTTGTTATTTCTTCCATAGTAGCCATGGCTTCAATTGCACCTTGCTTCGTTGTTGTATGAGCAGCATAAGCATTTGCAAATGTTAAATAAGAAAGCAATTCTTGCTCTTCTATCTGATGTAATTCCATACATTCTTGTTGCAATACTTTAAATAGAAAAGCTCCTATAAAAGAGTCTCCTGCTCCTGTTGTATCCATCGCATTCACACGATATCCTTCTATAGATAAATGTTTACCATCACGTGTAAAAAGCTCTACTCCATCTTTACCTTTTGTATAGATTAACCACTGACAACGTCCTTTAAAAAAGAATTCTTTCGCATCTTCTATTTTTTGAAAACCACTAATAAATTCTAATTCTTCATCCGAAATTTTAATAATATCCGCATATGGTAAAAAATCACAGATAGTTTGTTGGCATTTCGTTTCATCTTCCCATAGGGATAAGCGCACATTAGGATCAAAACTAATGAGCATTCCTTGTTGTATCGCTTTTTCAATTATTTTTTGATGTGTATATTTCATTGGACTTTCAACTAAAGATACACTGCAAAAATGCAAAATGGAACAATCATCTAAAACATGTTCATTAATATCTTCTTTACAAAATTGTAAGTCTGCACAATTGCGACGATAAAACATAAAATCACGATTTCCATCATGTGCTAATGATACAAAAGCTAATGATGTATCTGCATCAGCAGTACGAAGAATATGACTTGTATCAATACCACACATTTTTAAAACATCTAAAATATGATCCCCAAATGCATCTTGACCAAGTTGCGTAAGAAAGCGCGCCTTCCCTCCTAATTTTGCAACACTAGCCGCAACATTGGCTGGTGCTCCTCCTGCTACTCTTTTAAAAGCCACTACATCCTTTAATCGTTTCCCTTTTTCAATAGGTATAAAATCAATTAAAGCTTCCCCAATACTACATAATGTTTTCATATTTATCTCCTATTCTATTACATAACCATTTAATGTATAAACGGTAATTGTTCTTTCACTACGACATTCCTTTATTTCGATTTCTTTACTTTCATCATGATCATATACTCGTGTTGTAAAAACTTCTTCTCCATCGTTTAAAAAGATTTCAATAGATGAAGTATCTGAATATATTCTTAATGTTTGAAGAGTAGTTAAAGTAACGCTTCTTGAATCTCTTCCATAGCCACTTTTTCCCATTTGTAATGTGAAAGTATGCGTATCACAACTATAAGTTAAAATCATATCACTGCGAAGTTGCATTTGAAAAGAATCATCTTGTTCATAAGCAATTTCCATTTCAAAAACATTGTTGTCCATAGGAATATGAATGGCTTGAGAACCTTCATACACCATTTTTGATTTTCTTAACGTTTCCATTTCTTGAATTGGCTTTTGAAGAAGTTTTCCATCTTTTACAACAAGCTCTCGCGGTATCGTTAAAGCATGTTGCCATCCTCGCTCTACAGTAGGGTTTGTATAATCAATATCAGGCAATCCCATCCACCCGATTAAAATGCGGCGTCCTTGTTCATCTTCAAATGTTTGTGGAGCATAAAAATCAAATCCACGATCAAGTTGATAAAACTTTCCTAGGGTATACGTATGGTTTTCAAAGTCATACTCAATTGGAAAATATCCACACTGATGAACATTGGCATAATCATACCCAACTGGCTTTACTCCTTGAGGACATGTGATCAAAAAGCTTTTCTCTTCCAATGTAAATAAGTCAGGACACTCCCACATATATCCAAATCCATCTTTTGTTTGGATTCTATTTTTGTATTCCCATGTTTTTAAATCCGAAGACTCATAAACAAGAACACAACCTTTGGAAGAGCGATCTCTAGCTCCTAATACCATAAAATATTTATCTTTGTATGGATAGATTTTAGGATCGCGTACATGGGCACTTATATCTTTAGGATAATCGATATTTTTTAATAAAACTTCCTTTTTAGAAAATCGATATCCATCTTCACTTGATACATAAATTGTATTTTGTTCACGTCCTTCATTAATATAATCATAATCTCCTACAAGTTTTACATTCCCTGTATAAAAATAGTGAATTTTCCCGTTTTCAATAAAAGCACTTCCTGAATAAACACCATGACAATCGCTAGGATGATCTGGAAAAAGAACAGCTTCTTCTTGTTTCCAATGGATAAGATCCTTACTTGTATAATGACCCCACAATTTTGTTTTTCCTAATACATCAAATGGTGAGTATTGATAATAAACATGGTATACCCCTTGAAATTGACATAAACCATTAGGATCATTTACCCATCCACTATCAGGCATTAAATGATATTGTAAGCACCATGGATCTTGTTGCACTTTTTCGCGTTCTTGTTGATAAGAATTCCACATTTCTTGATATTGTTTTCTATCCATATATTTCTCCTTATAACTATTCTTTCTTTTATGTACATTTTTCTTATTTAAAATAAATACTATGTTTGCTATTCTCCCTTTTTTTAATCGACTACTTTCTCCTCCCTTTCTTTAGCATAATCCTCTTCTATTATAGCATATAAATATTAACGGGTAGAAAAGATATTTACTATTATGAAGAAAGGAGTTTTTATATGAAAGATATAATTGAAATATCCCCTTATGAGTATAAAGGAAATATATTAGAACTAATCGGTAAAAAATGGACTTTAGTAAGTGTTAAAAAAGATGATGTGATTAATGGGATGACTGCTTCTTGGGGAGGGATTGGTTTTTTATGGAATAAACCTGTCGCTTATATATTTATAAGACCTCAAAGATATACGAATACGCTTCTATCTTCTTCCACTACTTTCTCCCTTTCTTTTTTCTGTGAAGAGTATCGTGATATGCTACGTTATATGGGACGTGTAAGTGGAAAAGAAGAGAATAAAATCAAACAAAGTGGACTTCATCTTATCGAAGATACACTTGCTCCTATGTACGAGGAGGCGGAGATGACTATTTTATGCGAAAAGCTTTATCATCAACCACTTGATCCAAAAGGCTTTGAAAATGATGCTCTCAATGATCAGTACTATCCATCTTGTGATCATCATATTTTATATATAGGCGAGATTAAAAAGATATATCAACAAAACGCTAAATAATGGTATTGATAGAAAAAAGGCTGTTTTATCCCACAGCCTTTTTAAATTGACTTTCATACAAATTTTTATAAATTCCATCTTTTGTTAATAGCGTTTCATGTGTCCCTTGCTCACAAATGCATCCATCCATAATAACAATAATTTCATCAGCATTACGTATCGTAGATAGGCGGTGTGCAACAATAATCGTTGTTCTTCCCTTACAAAGCTCATCTAAAGCTTCTTGAATATAAATTTCTGTCGCATTATCCAAAGCACTTGTCGCTTCATCTAAAATTAAAATCGATGGATTTTTTAAAAATACTCTTGCAATACTCAAGCGTTGTTTTTGTCCTCCAGACAATTTAATTCCACGCTCTCCTATTTGCGTGTCATAGCCATCTTTCATGCGGATGATATCTTCATGGATGTTCGCTTTTTTCGCTGCCTCCATAATCTCTTCATCGCTTGCATCAAGGTTTCCATACGCTATATTTTCTTTAATACTTCCTGTGAATAAAAATACATCTTGTTGAACAATTCCAATATTTTTTCTTAAAGATGTTAACGAAAGGGTTCCAATATCATGCCCATCAATTTTTATTTGTCCATCTGTAACTGAATAAAAATGAGGTATTAAATGACAAAGAGTTGTTTTTCCTCCACCACTTGGACCAACAAGTGCAACTTTAGCACCTTGTTTCACATGCAAGTTTATATTTTGTAAAATTTTTCGCTCTTCCTTATACTGAAAGCTTACATTATCAAACAGAATATCCCCTTTAAGCTCTTTAATTTCTTTTTTATTTTCAGGTTCTTTTTCAATTGGTTCATCGATCATTTCACAAAAACGTTGAAACCCAGTCATACCACTTTGTAATTGCTCTGTGAAATTAATTAACTTTTTAATAGGATCAATAAATAAATTAATAAATAATAAATAAGCAACAAAATCTCCGTAATTAATAATACCGTAGTACGTATAAATACCTCCGGCAATTAAAACAACTACATTCAACAAGTCAATAATAAAACCAGTTCCACTAAAATAATATCCCATAGCTTTATAAGCAGCACTTCTTGCTTTTACAAAGGCATTGTTTCCTTTTTGAAACTTTTTTTCTTCATAAGCAGCATTCGTAAATGCTTTCGCTACTCGAATTCCAGCAATACTTGTTTCTAAACTTGCATTTACTTCTCCTGTTTCTATTCTACTTTGCATAAAAGCATCACTCATACGTTTTCTTGTTTTCATCGCATAAAAGACAAGAAAAGGAATAAAAATGAAAATAATACAAGTTAATTGCCAGTTAATCGTACATAAATAAAGGAAAGAACCAATAATCATTACTGTTGATATAAAAATATCTTCAGGCCCATGGTGTGCCAATTCACTAATATCCATTAAGTCATGGATCATTCTTGACATAATATTCCCTGTTTCATGCTCATCATAATAAGAAAATGGTAGCTTTTGTAAATGACGAAACATTTGTCTTCTCATATCGGCTTGCATATAAACACCGACTAAATGTCCATAATATTGTACAAAGTAGCTTAATAACATTTTCAACACATAAATACATAATAAGACGATAGCAAAGGTGATTAATAAATTCAATTGTTTATTTGGAATATAATCATTAATCATATCTCTTGTAATTACAGGATAAAAAAGATTACATATCGCAATTACAAAAGCTGCTAACATATCTAATATAAATAGTCGCCTATGCGGTTTATAATGAGAAATAAATCTTCTAATCATAAATAAACCTCATTTTCTTTGCGTATACTAGCTTAGTTTCTATTCTTTGTATAGCATGTT
>CAMWMY010000111.1 GCA_947175465.1 uncultured Erysipelotrichaceae bacterium
TCGTCTGCAGCGTCAGATGTGTATTATAGACAGGTATATAAACTAATTGTATATGCTTGCATGAACATTTTAATAATTGTAACTAAAGTTGCAATTATCACAATATAAACAGGAATACGAATTTCATTCGGTGTAATTTTACGAATAAGAGAGATAACAATATTGGACATCAGTAATACTGCAGTTACCGCTACCCCCATACCAATAGCATTATTCAATGTTGTTGAAATAGCTAAAACAGAACACAATCCTAAATATAATGAGAAAACAGGATTTTCACGTATGAAACCTGCTGTAAAATTTTGTACACGATTCATAAGTAAGTACCTCCTATTTTATATTTTCAGCAAAATAAGTTGCTGCTTCTTTAATTCCTTCAATAACAGGACGAGAAGAAATTGTAGCACCTGAGATTGTGTCTAATTTCCCATCTCCCTTTTTATTAATTAAAGAATTTTTAAATGTTTCATCCCCTACTTTAGAACCAATTCCTTGTGTATCTCCATTGGATAATACAACGTAATTAATAATCGTACCACTGTTATCAAAAGCAACCATAAAAGTTGTTCCTTCTTTATATCCAGATACTTTTAATTTGAAAATAGTTCCTTCCCCTTTTACTTTAAATATTTTTTCAATTGTTTGACTTTGTTTTACTTCTACTTCTTCAAATGCTGAATCATCAACATCTGGAAATATTTTTTGTAAGTTTTCTTTTTCTGCTGCTAATGCATTTGCCTGAATAATCGGTTGTGTAATAGCATTTGCAGTTGCTAGTGCTCCTCCAGCAATGGTTGCCACAAGAGCTAAGAAAACCATTAAATGTATTATTTGTTTCATATTCTTACCTCCTAAAAGCCCAATGCTTTACGCACTTCAAGTAATGCACGTACACTTGATTTCGCTGAATAAGTAGCACCTGTAATAGCATCATTTACACTTACTTCAAATTCACTTTGAAGATCAAGTCCTTCAAATTGTACCGTATATTTTGCATTTAATAATTTGTCACCAAGATATTCTGTATCTCCAATCTTAGTAGCTTTTAAATAAACTACTTTATTAGTAGCAGTATCTACTTTGATTTCAAATACATTTGGTTCAAATCCATGATTATAATCTGGAAGGTTTGGTCCTTCTTTAGCTGCAAATCCTTGTGCAGATACTGTAAATGTTTTTGTGCCATCTCCATTGTCTACTTCACTTTCAATAGTAGCTTCTAAACTATTTACGTATTCATCCTGTGGTGTTATTTTAATAACTTCTTTTACTTTTTCTTTTGCAGGTTCTACTTGACTTGCTGCTAAAACAACACTTCCAATTCCTAAAGCACTAATTACGGCAAAAACAATATAAGCTTTCTTTAAAATTTGATATTGCTTTCCATCAAAAGCTCTTTCAATCATTGGTGTTAACATATTCATAATTAAAATCGAATATAAAACACCTTCAGGTAAGTTTGCTTTGATACGAATTAACACTGTAATAATGGCAGCTCCAAGTGCAAAAATACATTTTCCAGCTGCTGATGTTGGTGAAGTTACCGGGTCCGTTAACATGAAAACAGCCGCAAACATAACTCCTCCACTGAAAAGGTGGAATAAAGGATACCATAACCAATCACTCATTCCACTATACCATGCAATAACACTTCCTAAAACAAAAATAGTTGATAAATAAATAATTGGTAAACGCCAATCAATGACTTTACGCCAAATGAAGAAAATTCCCACACAGCATAATAATAATGCACTTGTTTCTCCAATTCCCCCTGGATAAAAACCAACAAAAAGGTTTTGAAGCCCTCCTGCTGCTTTCATTAATTTTTCAATCATATTTGGGTCTACAACAAGCCAATTAAAATCATTTGCCATTTTCGTTGTAATCGTAGCTCCTGTAATAACATCTTCTGTTACATTAGCTACAACACCTGTGAAACTCGCTAATACAATGGCGCGCCCTAAAGCTGCAGGGTTGAAGATATTTTGCCCAAATCCACCAAATAATAGCTTACCGAATAAAATAGCGCAAAATGTTGCCACTCCTAATGCAAAAGGTGTAATTGTAATAGGGCACATAAGTGTCAAAATAATGGCTGTTATCCAACCAAAAGAATTTGATAAAAAAGGAATGATATCTTGCTTTGTAAAATAAGCAAAACCAACTTCTGTAATGGCCATAACAATTAAAGATGTTGCCATCAAGATAAGAGAATGAAGCGCTACTGCCATCCCATGCTCTGTAAAATAATAAAATAATGAAAATCCATAAACAACAAGTAAACCAATCATCAACTCTAACATTATTCTTCTTGTACTTAATTTTCCACGTAAGTTAGGTGATGCACTATATAAAAACTTCATAAATGCCCTCCTTACTTTTTACCTATTTGCAATTGTCGTCTTGCAATACGAACATTTTCAGTCACATCTAAGCGTGATGGACAAACATAAGTACATAAACCACATTCTACACAATCTAGGGCATGTAAGCGTTCCATCATCTTTTTATCTTTTGCCTTTGATGCTTGTACAATACGTACTGGTTGTAATCCAGCAGGACAATGATCGCTACATTGCCCACAACGGAAACATGCAACAGGGCGTTCAACTACAGGTTTTAATACTGTAATTGCATTACTTACACAATCAATAACAACTTCATCTTTCACAATTGTTTTTCCCATCATCGGTCCACCTGCGATTAATTTAACTTCATCACTTGTATAACCACCACAAGCTTCTACAACCTCACGCACTGGTGTTCCTATACGTACACGTACATTGGATGGATTTTGAATACCATCTCCGGATACAGTCACTACTCTTTCCACCATAGGCTTTCCATGCACTAATGCATGTGCAAAAGCAATAACCGTAGTCACATTATTCACAATAGCTCCTACTTCTAAAGGAAGTCGATCATAACGTTTCTTAGTAATTTGATAAACTAGCGTTCTCTCCCATCCCATTGGATATACATTCGGTACTCCAACAACACGTACATCTGCAATATTAGCTACATTTGTTTCTAAAAGCTGAATAAGCTTTGGATAAGTGTTTTTTACTGCAATCACTACTTCTAATGCTTGTGCCATCTTTTTCATCGCTAATATACCAGTTACAAAAAGATCCATCTTTTCTGGAAGTAGTGTAAAATCAGATGTGATGTATGGCTCACACTCCACAGCATTAATAATTAATTTTTCGACCTTATCTGCATTTTGATATTTTATATAAGTAGGAAAACCTGCTCCACCATATCCTACAATCCCCGCATTCATCATAAAAGCAAGAAGTTCTTCACGACTTGCATTTTGATAATCTAAAGGTTGAAAAACTTGAATAGCTTCATATTTTTCATCATTTTCAATTACAAGATGGGTTTGTGGCTTCAATGTATGATGCATCATTTTTTGCTCCCCAACAAAAGTTCCTGATACACTTGAATAAATAGGTACAACCACCTTTCCTTTACTAACTGCAAGTTTGGTACCTACAAAAACTTGTTCACCTTCTTTTACAAGCAATTCAAATGTTGTTGAATATGCTGTGTACAAAGGAATGAAAACTTTTTTTCCAGGCAACACTTCAAGCACATCTTTGTGGGCTGTCAATTCTTTATGCCCTGGAATATATTGACGCATTCTTCCTTTAAACAATGACATCAAATTCACCTTACCTTTCCAATTCTATAAATATAAATGCATTTAGCTTGCATAACCCTCCTCTTTTATTATATCATTATATACCCTTAATACAATGGTAATTTCTTTTTTTGTGAATTTTTTCTTTTATATTTATGCTATAATAAATAAGGTGATTTTATGAAAAACAAGATAATAATTTTAATTTTAAGCTTAAGCTTTTTCTTTAGTGGATGTACTTCTTCCCCTTCATCTTTACAAAAATTTAGTATGAATTTTACAGATACGGTTTTTAATACATTTATTTCCTTTACGGGATATACAAAAGATGAAGCGACTTTTGAAAGCTTTGCAAGTATGATTAAAGAAGAATTTTCTTACTATAATCAATTATTTGATAAATATAATACTTATGAAGGTGTCAATAATATAAAAACGATTAATGATCAAGCAGGCATTGCTCCTGTTAAAGTAGATAAAGATATTATTGAATTATTGTTATTATCAAAACAATTCAGTGAACTTACGCAAGGTAAATTTGATATAACAATGGGCCCTGTATTAGAAATTTGGCATCAATACCGCGAAGAAGGAATGAAAGCAAATGAGGAAAATAGAGATACTCAGCTCCCTTCTTTAGAATCATTAGAAGCTGCAAAACAACTAGCGGGATGGGAAAATGTCGAAATCAACGAAGCTGAAAGCAGTGTATACTTAACAAAAGTAGGAGCAAGTTTAGATGTTGGTTCTGTTGCGAAAGGATTTGCAACAGAAAAAATCGCAAGAAAGCTTGAAGCCGAAGGTTTTTCATCAGGTATTATTAATGCTGGAGGAAATGTTCGCTTAGTTGGTCAAAAACCAGATCAAACGCCATGGAAAGTAGGTGTGCAAGTTCCTAATTTAACTGCCTACTCTAGCGATTCATTAATGACGATTTCCCTGCCTTCAGCTGCTTCCTTTGTAACAAGTGGAGATTATCAACGCTTTTACTATCACGAAGGAAAACTCATCCATCATATTATTGATCCAGCTACGCTTATGCCAGCAAATTATTATCGTGCTGTTACCGTTATTGAAAAAGATAATCAATTTCTAGCCGATATATTATCAACTGCATTATTTGCTCTTCCTTATGAAGATGGAAAACAACTAATAGCTTCTCTAAAAAATCAAGGCCATCAAATAGAAGCTATTTGGGTATTTGATGATACAACTCCTCTTCCTAATCAAGAAGATGAAAACATCATTGAAAGTAAGAATTATAAAATTTTAACTACCGAAGGTGTAAGTACCTTAATCGAATAAGACGTTTTAAACGTCTTATTTTATTTTTGTATTAAGATAAAAAAACTAGGCATATACTGTATCAATCATAC
>CAMWMY010000112.1 GCA_947175465.1 uncultured Erysipelotrichaceae bacterium
TTTATTATACAAAAAAGCACACCTTGTGGTGCACTTGAAATTTGAATTTAGGAAAGAGCCATGGTAGGCTCTTTTGATTATAGTTGTTCTCCATTGCTTTTGATTACTTGTTGATACCAATAAAAGCTTTTCTTTTTATAACGTTTGAAAGATCCACTTCCATCATTATGACGATCTACATAGATGAAACCATAACGTTTATCCATTTCTCCAGTTGATGCACTGACTAAATCGATACATCCCCATGGAGTATATCCCCATAATTCTACACCATCTTCTTCGACAGCTTGCTTGAACGCTTGAATATGCGCACGTAGGTAATCGATACGATAATCGTCTTCGACAGTATAAGTACCATCTTCTTTTTGGATAAGCTTATCTTTAGCTCCTAACCCATTTTCTACAATAAAGAGTGGTTTTTGATAGCGATCATATAAAGAGTTCATAGTGATACGTAATCCTAGTGGATCAATTTGCCAACCCCACTCACTTGCTTTTAAATAAGGGTTTTTCGTACCTTTAAAGGCATTTCCAATCGTTTCTCCTACACCTTCTTGCGTTGTAATACAGCGAGAAGAATAATAAGAGAAGCTAATGAAGTCTACTGTATTTTCTTTTAATAATTGTTCTTCTTCTTTAGTCATTGCTAAATCAAGTCCTAACTCTTGGAATTTTTTATGAGCATAGCTAGGGTAATATCCTCGTGCTTGTACATCAATAAACAGCATGTTTTCACGATCTTTTAGTTTTGCTTCCCAAACATCTTCTGGTAAAGAACTATAAGGATAGTAGTCTCCAGCGGCCATCATACATCCTACTTTATTATTTGGATCGATTTCATGTGCAATTTTAGTAGCTAAAGCACTTGCTAAAAGTTCATGATGAGCACTTATATATTTTGCTTTTTCTTGATCTTCTTCTGGCTGAAATTGAAGACCAGCTCCCATGAAAGGAAGGTGTAAAATCATATTAATTTCATTGAATGTAATCCAATAACGAACAAGACCTTTAAAACGTTTGAATAATACGGTTACTAGTTTTTCATAAAAAGAAATCATTTTAGGATTTTTCCAACCACCATACGTATGGATTAAATGCATAGGACAATCAAAGTGAGTAATCGTCACTAATGGCTCTATGCCGTATTTTTTACACTCTTGGAATACACGATCATAAAATTGTAAACCTTCTTCATTTGGTTCTTCCTCATCCCCCATTGGGAAAATTCTTGACCAAGCAATAGACATACGAAATACATTAAATCCCATTTCTGCAAATAATCGAATATCTTCTTCATAGTGATGATAAAAATCAATTCCTTGTTGAGCAGGGAAGAAAGAAGTCGAGTTTTCTAACTGAATGTGTTTTGTCCCTTTCATTACAGCTAGGCGATCTTCTCCATGTGGAATAATATCTACATTAGCAAGACCTCTTCCTCCTTCTTGGTAAGCTCCTTCACATTGGTTGGCAGCTGTAGCTCCACCCCATAGAAAATCTTTAGATAATGGCATTGTTATTCCTCCTTTTAACGTAGTATTTTTAATAAAGAAGCTGAAGATTGAATGCTTCCTTTATCAATACTTATAATATCATGAAATTCCTTTGTATTGGTAATAATAATTGGCGTTGTGATATCATAACCTTCTTGTTGGATTGCTTGACGATCTACTTTTAGTATTGGTGTTCCCTGTTTAATTTTATCTCCTGTCTTAACAAGAGTTTGGAAATGTTTTCCGCCTAATTGAACAGTATCAAGCCCAATATGGATTAAGATTTCAACTCCTTGATCTGATAAAAGACCAATAGCATGCTTTGTATCAAAAACCATTTTAACTTCACCTGTGACTGGTGAAACAAAAGTATCTTCTTCAGGGATAATCGCAACCCCTTTTCCCATAATTTCTTGGGCAAAGGTTTGATCCTTTACATCAGATAATGGAAGTAATTGCCCTTTTACAGGAGCATATACACTTAAAACAGAATTTTTTTCTTCATGCTTAGTAGCAGGTTTGTCTTGTGTAGTTGATGTTGGTGCTGGTACATTTTCTTTATATAAAATATAAGAAAGGATAAAAGCGATAATAAAAGAAATTGCTGCACCAATACAAGCAAATAATAAATCTTGAAAACCACGTTCTCCAAGATAGCTAGGCAGTGTTAATAAACCAGGAGATCCTCCTGCATAGTTTCTCACACCAAAAAGCCCTACAAATAGACCTCCAAAACCTCCACCGATACAAGCAGCGATTAATGGCTTTTTATATTTTAAGTTAATTCCATAAAGGGCAGGCTCTGTAATACCACATACAGCTGTAAGTCCTGATGAAGATGCAAGTTGTTTAATTTCTTTATTTTTTGATTTTAAGGCAACGGCTAGGGTAGCACCACCTTGGGCAATATTTGAACAAAGGTTAGGAGCATAAACAAAAGTATCGTATCCCATCGATAGACGGTTATTAATTCCAATAGGAACGATTCCATAATGTGTACCTGTCATAACTAAAAGTGGGAAAGTGGCCCCTAAAATCATTGGCACAAGCCAACTGCAATATGTATTTAAAGCAGTTATTCCTGCTCCAATCCAATTTGATAAAATAAATCCAAATGGACCGATAATCATTAAAGTTACAACACTTGCGATTGCAATCGTAATTAACGGTTTAGTAAAAAATTTAATAGCGTTTGGAGATACTTTATCAGCTAAAGGTTCTACATAAGATAAGAACCATACAGCTAAGATAATTGGAATAACAGAAGAAGAGTAGGTTGCATTATAAATTGGTAATTGGAATAAAGAAATAACTTCTCCTGATTCTTTTGCATTCGCAACCATTTGAATAAAGGTTGGGTGTAAAAGAACACCTCCGATCATCATCGCTAGATACGCATTACAGCCAAATTTTTTCGCTGCAGAGTTTGCTAATAAAATAGGTAAGAAGTAAAATGCTGAATCCGCAATAAACTCCATAATTTGATAAGATTGTGTTGTTTTATCAAGGACTTGAAAAGCTGTTAATAAAGCTAATATAGCCTTAATCATACCAGCAGCAGTGATGGCTGGTAAAATAGGAGTGAAAATAGAAGTTAAGGTATCGACAAACTTCATTGTGATACTCATTTTTTTGGTGTCTCCTTTTTCTTCTACTTGATCTTGAAGTTGGCAAATGTCCATAATTGGTTTATAAACTTGTTGCACATTGTTTCCAATAATAATTTGGTATTGTCCAGCATTTTGTACAACACCTAGAACACCAGATAATTTTTCTAATTCTTCTGTATTTGCTTTTTGTTCATCTTTTAAATGAAAACGTAAGCGTGTTGCACAATGCGTTAGTTTTTGTACATTTTCTTTTCCACCGATGAAATGTACAATTTGATTGGCTAAATCTTGATAATTCATAATATTTCTCCTTCATATCATAAAAGATACGTTTTATTTTGAGGTTATTCTATGAATATGTATCGTTAAGTAGATAAGCTCATCGTTGTTTAAAAGAATATGATAATTTTTTTGCATATATTCGCGAATTTTGATAACACAATCATAAGCTTCTTTATATTGTTCTTTAATCATACAAAAGAAACTATGATCATTATCTTCAAGCTCTTCACCTGAGAAAGCACGTTTTAAGAAGAATTTTAAGTGTGTCATAAAACGTTCATAATGGATGGTTGTTTCACATAACTCAATATGAAAGTGATATTTGACAATATTTAAGATATCTTGAATACTTCTCATGATTTCTTCTGTTTGGTTAATTCCAATAGAATGATAACCTGCAGAAACTAGATGTAAAGCGATAAAACCTGCTTCATCACTAGGAAGTAAAATATTGGTATGTGAATAGATGATTTGAAGCGCTTCTTGGGCAATAAGGTATTCTTGATTATAAAAGCGATGAATTTCTGTAAGTAAAGCATTTTTAATTTGGATACCTTTTTGGTAACGTTCTAGTGCAAAATTAATATGATCACATAAAGTTAAGTAAATGCTATTATCTAAGGTTTTATCCATCGATACTTTGGCGTATTCTACTATTTTATTTGTAATTTGAATACATTCAAGCGATACTTTGGAAAAGATTTCTTCTAGCTGATGAGATTTTTCATTGCTATCCATAATATAAATTTTTTCAATTTTTTCTTTTTCTACAATATCCCCAAGTTTCTTTTTAAAGCCTAAACCACATCCCATTACAAGAATTTCTTGCCCCTTCTCATTAGTTGATCGAACAAGATTATTATTAATTACTTTCTCGACAATCAAACTATTTCCTCCTTTACTTTTCATTTCTCATATTCTTTTGAAAGAAAGCATAGAAAAAAGCTATACCTTTCAACAACGTCATAAAACGTATGCGTACAAATCGGTATAGCCTGCTTTACCAGTAACAATCTTCTTTATACACTGTAAGTATAATAAACTTTATTTCGTTTGTCAATTCTCTTATATTCTTATATAGGATTAAAAATACTACTATTATGCATTAATTTATAAGGAAAGAAAAGTAGAAAAGAGGTTGTAATGTTATTAAAATTTTAAATATTTTATTACAACCTTTTCTATTTTAGCTAAAGTTTTTATTTCTTATGATTTAATACATTTTTTTAATAGTGATAAAAAAAGAAAAAGAAGATTTTTATAGTCCGTATCTAAAGTACGAAAAATATTTAATATTTCTTGTTCTTCTTCATTATAGATTTTATGAGTGGTTGAATATTTAGCTTTATTAAATAAAATATCAACATCAAGATTTAAAAAATGAATTAGATCACAAAGAACATAAAAAGATGGATATCTTCTATTTTTAATATAACTATTCAGTGATTGAGGTGATATATGTAATTGCTTTGCGGCTTCTTTTTGTGTTAGATTATGTAACTCTAATGCTTTTTGTATTTGTTCCCCTAAATTTTTGATCATAAAGACCTCCTCTATATTAAATAGTAAGCTTATTATAATAATACGTTAATTATTAAAATGATATTAAAAATATGCTAATAAATATTTACACC
>CAMWMY010000113.1 GCA_947175465.1 uncultured Erysipelotrichaceae bacterium
AAAATATACCTTAAGTACAAAAAGTGCTGTTAGGTATATTTTTCTTTTTTTAATTTATAGTTCTCATCGTATTTTCTAACGATAAAGATATATTCATACAATCTTTTATCCTCATCATTCACAATACAATTTTGATCATAACACTATATGTTAAAGAACTTTGCTTAAACAATATCTTCTTTTATTTTATGTCATTCCAAATCCAAAATAAAGAAGGAATACAACAACAAGTGCCCATATAATAGGATGAACTTCTTTAGCTTTTCCTTTGGTGCTCATAGCTAATGCATAAGCAAGAAAACCAAAAGCAATTCCATTAGAAATAGAAGAAGTTAAAATCATCATTAAAATGGTAATAAATCCTGTAGTCGCATAAACAATGTCATCCCAATCGATATCACGAAGTTGTTGAGCCATAAAAATACCTACAACTACAAGCGCAGGTGCTGTTACGGCGTTCGTTACAGCTTGTAAAATAATAGGTGAAAATAGAATAGAGACAAAAAACAAGATTCCTGTTGTTACTGCAGTAGCACCAGTTCTCCCTCCAACTTCAACACCTGAAGTAGATTCTACAAAAGATGTAACCGTAGAAGTTCCTAAAACAGCTCCTACTACAGTTCCAGCTGAATCCGCTAATAATGCACGTTCAATATTTTCTAATGTACCTTCCTCATTTACAAGACCTGTACGATTCGCTACAGCTACAAGCGTACCTGCTGTATCGAAGAAATCCACGAATAAAAAGGAAAATACAATTAAAACCATAGAAGCTGGATTTTGTAAAAGCTCTTGAAAGCCTTGCATAAATGCTCCTAGTGTTTCCATTTGAAAGTTTGTTGTTATAAAAGATGAAGGTAAGCTTGGCATACCTACAATTCCAAAAGTACTACATATAATACCTACAATTGCTGTGATAACCATTCCTATAAATACAGCTGCTGGTATTTTCTTAATTACTAATCCAATCGTAACTAAAATACCAAAAAGTGATAATAAAACGGTTGGCTCTTGTAAATTTCCAAGAGCTACAAAAGTAGAGGCATTTCCAACAATAATTCCTGCATTTTTTAATCCAATAAAAGCAATGAAAAATCCAATTCCTGCACCGATAGCAAACTTTAATTGCTTTGGTATCGCATTAATAATCGCTTTTCTTATTCCTGTTACAGAAATAATTAAAAAGACGATTCCTGATAGAAAAACAGCACTTAATGCAGCAGGCCATGAATATCCCATACCTAAACATACAGTATACGTAAATAAAGCATTTACCCCCATCCCTGGAGCTAGTGCAACAGGATAATTTGCTAAGACTCCCATAACAATAGAAGCAATCCCAGCAGATAAAGCTGTTGCCATAAAGACAGAATGAGCATCCATACCTGCTTCAGATAAAATGCTAGGATTAACACCTAAAATATAAGCCATTGCTAAAAAAGTTGTAATTCCGGCGATAATCTCTGTCTTCAATGTTGTCTTCTTTTCTTGAAACTTAAAAAATTTTTCTAACATCTTTCTCCCTCTTTCCTCTTACATAAACATAAAAAACTTCTGCGTATACAGAAGCTGAAAAGAGTTCCTATCGTAGTCTGGTTTAGGCAACCAGGTAGAAACACTTTCGCCACAAATGAAAGTTTATACGATATGTAAGATACCCCTATTATAACAAATTAAATAAAAAATAAAAATAAAATTATGCATTTTATGAAAAATTTATCAATAAACTGCCATCATCTTCTAAATAAATGAAAGAAAAAAGCATTTTATACCATCATTTCTATCTGCTTTATTCTCCTAAAAATTATATATGCCCTTTTCCAATAACATCTTGTACACTTTGAAACCCATATTTTTCAAGTGCAGTAGGTAGTTCATCAATAAGGGTTTTACAAATTGTCGGATCGACAAAATTAGCCATTCCTACTTGTACAGCACTTGCCCCCGCTAATAAAAACTCAATGATATCTTCAACGCAAGTAATACCTCCTACTCCAATAATAGGAATATTTACGGCTTCATAAACTTGATAAATCATACGAATCGCAACAGGCTTTATTGCTGGCCCACTCAACCCTCCTGTTTGATTGGCTAAAAGGGGTTGGCGTCTTTTAATATCGATACGCATCCCCATGAGCGTATTAATAAGAACAAGCCCATCTGCTCCTGCTTCTTCCACCGCTTTAGCTATAGCAACAATATCCACAACATTAGGAGATAATTTTACATAAACTGGTTTTTTCGCAACTTCTTTTACTCTTTTCGTTACTTCAGCCGCCAAAGCTGGAGATGTTCCAAGAGCAATTCCTCCACATTTTACATTTGGACAAGAAATATTAAGCTCATATGCTTTTACCACTGGCTCATCATTCAATTCTTTTACAACATTGATATATTCCTCAATCTCTGCCCCTGCTATATTCGCTATAATTTCTGTATCAAATTGTGCTAACCAAGGTAAATACTTCTCTTTTACTTTTTGAATACCAGGATTTTGTAACCCAATAGCATTTAACATCCCAGATGGTGTTTCTGCAATTCTTGGTGTTGGATTTCCATCACGTTTATTCATTGTAATACTCTTAATTGCAATTCCCCCTAAAATACTCAAATCATAAAAAGGAGTAAATTCTTCCCCATATCCAAAACATCCACTTGCAGGAATGATTGGATTTTTTAAACATAAACCAGGTAATTGTATAGCAAGCTTTTTCATAGTTCCACCTCTGTAATCGCAAATACAGGTCCTTCTTTACATACGCGTTTCATATTTCCTTTTGTATCTTTACAAACACAGCCCATGCATGCCCCAATGCCACAAGCCATTCTCTCTTCCAAAGATACATATCCCCTTGTATATTCTTTTTTTAATGCCTGTAACATTTTAATAGGACCACATGCATATAAAAAACATTCTGTAAGCTTTTCTTCTTTTATAACATCAAGTACATTTCCTTGACTACCATAGCTCCCATCCATAGTAGCTATATGCACCTGACAACCCAAAGCTTGAAATTCTTTTTCATAAAATATATGTTCATGATTTTCAAATCCTAAGACAACCTCTACATGTTTATGCAATGCTCGATATCGTTTCGCCACCTCATACAAAGGTGGTACCCCTACACCCCCTCCTACAAGAAGGATATCTTCCTTATCTTCATGAATCGGGAAACTACTTCCAAGTGGCCCTATAGCATCACAAATGTCTCCTTCTTGCATAGAAGAAAGAACTTTTGTTCCTTCTCCTACTACTTTATAAACAATGGTATATGCATCTTCTTCAATCGAAGCAATACTAATCGGTCTTCGTAACATCATGCCTGGTATTTGGATATGTACAAATTGACCTGGTTGCATTTCCCTTGCTAAAGAAGAATGAATCACCATTTGATACGTATTATGTGCTATACACTCATTCTTTTTGATAATTCCTTGATCTTTTCTCATACTTCTTCCCTCTTTTTCATTGCGACAATACGGAAGCTCTGTGCATCTAATACTTTTTTTATCGCTTCTGCTGTATCTAAAGATGTTATACAAGGAATGTGATATTCAGCAGCAAAACGGCGAATGAGGAAGCCATCTTTCGATGCATTTTTATCTGGTGAAACGGTATTAATGATATAGTTGATATTTCCTTCCATAATCAAATCAAGCACATGTTTTCCTTCATGCCCTATTTTCTCTACTTTATGAGATGAAATATTATGATCAGCAAAAAATTGATGCGTTCCTGGTGTTGCATAAAGTTCATAGCCAATTTCATCAAACCATTTCGCTAATTCTAACGCTTCCTTTTTCGTATGATCTCCAATTGTCATCAACACTTTTCCATAAGTTGGAAATTGCATACCACTAGAAAGCAAGGCTTTATATAACGCTTTTTCAAGTGTTGCATCCACCCCTAAAGTTTCCCCTGTCGATTTCATTTCTGGCCCAAGCGCTACATCAACACTTCTTAGTTTAGCAAATGAGAAAACCGGTGCTTTTACAAAGACTTGCTCTTTATATGGATAAAGCCCTGTTTTATATCCTTGTTTTTGTAACGACTCCCCCATCAATACTTTTGTAGCTACATCGGCCATAGCAATATCCGTTATTTTGGATAAAAAAGGCACTGTTCGACTACTTCTAGGATTTACTTCTAATACATATACTTGATTTTTTTGATCGACAATAAATTGAATATTAAATAATCCAAGGAATGAGAATCCTTTCCCAATACGAATTGTATAATCGATAATTTGTTGTTGCACTTCTTGAGATAATGTTTGTGGTGGATATACGGAAATAGAGTCTCCAGAATGTATCCCTGCTCTTTCAATATGTTCCATAATTCCTGGTATACATACATCTTCGCCATCACAAATAGCATCTACTTCTACTTCTTTTCCTACAATATATTGATCAATTAAAATAGGAGAATCATGAGCAACTTCTTTCATTGCCTTTTTCATATATTTCACTAAATCTTCATCTTGGTATACGATTTCCATCGCACGTCCCCCTAATACATAAGAAGGGCGAACAAGAACAGGATATCCAATACGTTTTGCGATTGCTAAAGCTTCTTCAACACAAAGCGCTGTTTCTCCTTTTGGCTGTGGAATTTGTAAAGAGCGAAGCATCGCTTCAAACTCACAACGATCTTCTGCTAAATCAATACTTTTTTGTTGTGTTCCTAAAATAGGCACTCCATATTCCATCAGCTTTTGTGTTAAATCAATAGCTGTTTGCCCTCCAAATTGTACAATTACTCCACAAGGTTGTTCAAAATCAATCACATGCATAACATCTTCAATCGTTAGTGGTTCAAAATACAATTTATCAGAAATCGTAAAATCTGTAGATACTGTTTCTGGATTATTATTAATCACAATCGCTTCACACCCAATAGCTCTTAAAGTTTGAACACAATGTACACTTGCATAATCAAATTCAATTCCTTGTCCA
>CAMWMY010000114.1 GCA_947175465.1 uncultured Erysipelotrichaceae bacterium
GAATATGGATGGTGTAACGAACATGAAAAGTTTTTATAAAAAATATTTATTAAATTTTATTTTAATTATTTCATTAACGATTATCGCTTTATGGTTTGCGTTAAAAGATAATTATGTTGAGGTAGTAAATCTTATTCGTAATATGGAATGGTATTGGCTTCTCATAATCCTATTATGGGGAGTCTTTTATACTATCATTATCGGATGGATTTTAAAAGTATTTGCTCGGCGGTACAAAAAGAATTATTCTTTGTTTCAAGGGATTCAAAGTGCATTTGTAGGGAGCTTTTTCAGTGGAATTACACCTAGTTCTACAGGCGGGCAGTTTGCACAAGCATATATTTTTAAGAAGCAGGGTATTAAAGTGAGTGAAGGAGCTTCTCTATTATGGGCAGATTTCATTGTTTATCAAACAACAATGATGATTTATGTGACAATTTTATTTATTTCACGTTTTACGCATTATAAAGAGATGGTGGATTCTTGGTTTTTATTTATTTTAATTGGGTATGGCTTAAATGTATGTGTTATTTTAACATTATGGACAATGGCGCTATTTCCTAAAATATATTTAAAATTAAGTGATGTAGCTGTACATATATTAGCAAAATTGAGAATTATAAAAAATAAGCAAAAAACATTAACAAATTGGAGTGAACAATTAAACTCTTTCACTGAAGAGATAAAACAAATGCGTCATGAGAAACTAATTATTATAAAAACGGTTCTTCTTAATGTATTAAGGCTGACTGTTCTTTATTCTCTTCCATTTGTCATTGCACGTGCAATTGGTGTTTCGATTGCGTGGGAGCGTTTGATTGATGTTATTGCTATTTCTAGCTTTGTTTCTATGGCCAATTCATTTATTCCAATTCCAGGGGCAAGTGGTGGCACAGAACTTGTATTTACAGCTTTATTTGTCCCTCTTATTGGAACAGGAGCAATAGCAAGTAGTATAATGATCCTTTGGCGCTTCTCAACTTATCATTTTGTTATTTTAGTTGGGGGAATTACATTTGTAATATTGAAACAGAAATTTGATAAGAAAAAATATGAAGAGAAAGAGATAGGTTAATATCGGGAGGGAGTTTTATGAGAATAGGTATCTTTTCAGATACATACGCACCAGAAATAAATGGTGTTGTATCTTCGATCATAACTTTACAAAAAGAGCTTGAGAAAAATGGACATGAAGTTTATATCATTACGAATCATAAAGCTCTATTTTCTTCACAGAGAGAAGGAAATGTATTAAGATTACCTGGGCTTGAATTAAAGTGGCTCTATGGTTATAAGCTATCAACACCTTATCATTTTAGTGCAAAAGAAGAGATTAAAAAGATGAATTTAGATGTCATTCATGTACATACTGAGTTTGGTGTTGGATTATTTGCAAGAATTATAGGACATCATTTACAAATTCCAGTAGTTTCTACTTACCATACAATGTATGAGGATTATACACATTATATTAATAAATTTGCTATTGCGGAAATTGATCGTGTTGGTAAGAAGGTAATTGGTTCTTTATCTAAAACGATTGGAGATACAGCGCAAGCGATAATCGCACCTTCTGAAAAAACAAAAGAAGTTTTATTGAAATATGGATTACGTGTACCTATTTATACTATTGCGACTGGTTTAAATTTTGATAAATTTAATGCTGATCGAATTTCACAAGAGAAAATAGATCAAATACGTTTAGAATATGGAATTTCAAAAGATGATTTTGTCATGATATTTGTTGGAAGAATTGCACCAGAAAAAAGTATTGATTTTCCTATTGAAGGATTCCGTTATATTAAAAATAAAAAGATCAAGCTTATGATTGTAGGTGGAGGTCCGCAATTAGAAGAATTAAAACAGCTAGTAAAAGAGTATCAGCTAGAGGAGCAAGTAATATTTACAGATAAAAAATCAAGTGATGAAGTTCCTCTTTACTATAATTGTGCAAATGCATTTGTATCAGCATCTTTAACAGAAACACAAGGAATAACTTTCATTGAAGCACTAGCTTGTGGTTTACCTGTATTTGCAAGAAAAGACAAAGTACTTGATGAATTAGTATATGAAAAAGAAACAGGATATTATTTTGAAACACCGCAAGAATTTGCAGATGCTGTAATGAAGCACTATGAATTGAGTTATGAGGATAAGAAAAAAATTCAAGAAAATGCAAAACAAGTAGTTAAAAAGTATGATAGTAATATTTTTTACAATAAAGTATTAAGTGTATATTATCAAGCAATTGATGATTTTAAAGATGCTTTTGAAGTATTAAAAATAAAAGTGCTAGAGGACTATGTTAAAATTACTGTCCAAAATGAGAAAGAAGATCAAGAAATGAAGATTTTTATTTCTATGGAAGATTATTTTACTCAAAAAATTAGAAAAGGAATGCTTCTTGATCGATCAACAATTGAAAAATTTCAGCAGAAAGAAATACAATTACATGCCTATCGTGGATGTATTAAAAAATTGCGCTTAAAAGATTATACTTCTCAAGAAATGACTCAATATTTATATCGAAATTATGATTTGAATGATGAACAAGTGCAAGAGTTGATACAGCAATTAGAACATTTTGGATATTTAAATGATCGATTGTATATGATCCATAAAATTGAGAAAATGCAATATAAGCTTCAAGGAAAAGAGAAAATTATACGCTCTTTAGTAAATAAAGGATTTGAAGTTGAAGAAATTAAAGAAGTTTTGCCCAATAGTGAAGATGATGAAAAATCAAAAGCTAAAGTATTAGCAGAAAAGTTAAAAGCTAATATTCGTGGAAAATCTTATTTTATGAAAAAACAGATGATTATGAAAAAGTTAATGAGTCAAGGTTTTGAAAGTATGATTGCAAAGCAAGTAAGTGAAGATTTAAAGTTTAACGAAGAGGAAGAAGATGATGCGTTAGATAAGGCAATACAAAAAGGTATTCGTAATTATTCTAAAAAATGGAAAGGTGAAGAATTAAAAGCAAGAGTACTTAAATATTGTGTAGGAAAGGGATTTCAAAGTAGTGAAGTTTTAGAAAAGCTAAATGAAATAGAGTGGAAGAATGAGTAAATTATGAAAGATATCAAATATCAAAGAAAGAAAAAAGCTACTATTCAAACCATTCAAACAGAAAAGCCAATTTACTTTGAATTTGTTAGACCTTTTATTAGTAGTTTGATCAATGATAAAGATATCGAGGAAGTTCTTTTATATTGTAAAAACAAAACTTCTCCAACAAATTTTTTAGAGTGTATATTAGAAAATGATTGCTTTCTTCCTTATAAAGTAAATGAAGTGATAATAGAAGAAAAAAGAATTTCAATATATATTGATGAAGATGTGAGGAATCCTATTGGTTCAATCGCATGTAAGAATGAATATATAAATAGTCATAAACATCGTTATTGGAAACGGCAACGAATGTTACAACGTAAATATTATCGTATATTTGTCTTAACCGTTAATGATTTTTTACGTATATTCAAATTTAAAATAGATGTCAATGAAATTGTTTTTTGGGAACTTTTATACGGTCCATTGTTTGAAAGTTTCTTGACAAACTACAAATACCATGGGAGCAACATAGTTGCTAAAATAAATAAAAACCATTATATAGAACATGTAGAGTTTGATGATGGTTATAACATACTTTCTATTTTCACGCGTAATCGAAAAAAGATAAAACAAAAATGGATAAATAGGAAGAAGAGATAATATACTAGAGCACTACAGGCTTATTATCCAAAATGTGATTTTTTACTTCAAAGGTCATCGCTCTTTATTCTTATAGTCCAAAGATGATGTTATCGTTCATTTTATGATCAAAAAAGGGTTTATAGATGAGTAATATAAGAAGAAATACCGTATTATAAAAAGTAGAAAATGAAGAATTTAAAGTAAGAATATTTAAATATTGTATAGGAAAAGGATTTCAAAGTAGTGAAGTTTTAGAAAAGCTAAATGAAATGGAGTGGTAAAATGAGTAAATTATTAAAAGAGTTAGTAGATGGTGAAAATTTAACGATGCGTGTACTAATCACACAAGTAAATAAGGGGATTACGGCTAAAGGGTCTCCTTATTTATCCTTTGCGTTACAAGATAAATCAGGAGTGATGGATGCGAAATATTGGAGTGTTCCAGAAGAAAAAATAAATTTATACAAACCAGGGATGTTGGTAAATGTATCAGGAGATGTTTTATCGCATAACAAGCAACTACAATTTCGTATCTCATCTATAGAAATATTGGATCGATCAGAAATTGATTTACGTGAATTTGTGCAATCAAGCCATATTCCGCGTACAGAATTAAAGCAAAGTATAGAAAATCTTCTTCAAACTATGGAAAATCAGAAAATTAAGACGATATTATTTACGCTGTTAGAAGAGTACGAAAAAGATTTTTATGCATACCCAGCAGCTTCAAAAAATCATCATAGTTTTGTAGGAGGATTGGCTACCCATGTTTTAGGGATGCTAAAGTTAGCTGATCAAATATGTAAGTTATATCCAACTTTAAATAGAGATCTATTATTTGGAGGAGTTATTCTTCATGATTTAGGTAAGCTTATTGAATTGAGTGGACCTGTTTTAACAGAATATACGATGGAAGGAAAGCTTCTAGGTCATATTTCTATCATGCAAGCAAAAGTAGCTTTAGTTGCTGAACAACTTGGTATAGAAGGAGAAGAAGTGATTCTTTTAAGACACATGATTTTATCGCATCATGGAGTATATGAATATGGATCTCCAGTATTACCTATGTTACCAGAAGCAGAAATGTTATTTTATATAGATAATATGGATGCTAAAATGAATGCTATTGAAAAGGCTTTAGAAGGTATAGAGCCCTGAATCTTATACACATCTCCGAGCCCACGAGA
>CAMWMY010000115.1 GCA_947175465.1 uncultured Erysipelotrichaceae bacterium
ATCTATAGCATCATAAAAAAAGAAGCGCCAGCTTCCTTTTCATTCCATATTTTTTATTTCCTGATAATTAAACATTATATATAGGGTCTATTTTCTTCAATTCATTAAAGGTATCAATTTCAATAATATCTTCTTTTTTTACATTTCGAATCAAAATTTGATAATGGTCTATACATTCACGTAATGGTACTTCATCCCAATACTTCTCTTTCCCTCCTGGCATATGAAAAATCTTCTCCAAATCCACAGACATTTTTTTGGCATCTTCTTTAGTCCAATAAGAAATCCCAAACATATGATGTACATTAGTACCTCCGATTTTAATATTGGTAATAACACCTTTCTTTGTCTCAAAACACCAATCATCTGTAATTGCCACATTCATCCCTAAATAATTAGTTGCATACTCATATTTACGGATAATCTCTGGATTATATAGCACAAGATCAGATTCAAAAACATAAGCATTTTCTAGCATATCTTTTACAACATAAGCACTTGAAATATTATTTGCTTCATTATAAATAGGATTCTCAACAAATTTTATCATTGGATATTTTCGAAGTAATACATCAAACTGCTCACCTAAATATCCCCTAACAATCGTAATATCTTGAATTCCTGCAGCTATTACAGCATCCAAAAGAGTTTCAATAATACGTTTTCCATGTACTTTAATTAATGGTTTAGGAGTATTTAAGGTTAATGGAACCATACGACTTCCAAATCCTGCAGCCATAAAAATAGCTTTTTTTACACGATAAGGTTCTAGCCACTCATATCCTTTTAAAGTGACATGATATTTGCTACTTTCTTTTAATTGAATAAGTTCTAATTCAATTAGTTCTGCAATGGTTTTATTCACAACTCCCAACGATACATTTAATGATTTAGCTAGTTCTCGTTGCGAATGCTTTTGATCTTGATTCTTTTCTATACGTACTAAAACTTCAAATTGATTTAATGTTAAATTCATAATTTCCTCCCATTTCTATCTTTCTATTTAAATATTTCTTGAATATATCTTCTTTAAAAAATATATCATCCCTTTCATTCCTACATTGACAATCAAAATCACAATAGAAATAAAAGCGGTTGCTTCAATTAAAGATTGCGAATCAAACTGAGGTATCAATAACGATAAAGGCAGATTTCTAAAATTCGCTAAAAAAGATACTGCTGAAATCGTCACCATAGCATTAACGAACATATAAGAAAACATCTCTATGATTGTTTCTTTAGTAGATGGTATATAAATATCCCATAACATCCTTAACTTACTAATTCCTAATGTACTCGAAACATCTTCTAAATTTCTATGAAACTTCGATAAAGAATTAAAAGCTAATAAATAAGGAGAAGCAAAAAAGTGAGTAATATTAACTAATATAAGAATCATGACACTACCATATATAAAGCTCCCCTTGAAAAAGAAAACATAACAAAGCCCAAGCACAATTCCAGGAATCGCTAAAGATATCATTGAAATTAAATGCAATGCTAAATTAGAAAAAGAATGTTTTGAGCGAGATGTAATAAAAGCTGTAATATATGTAATCCCTACACCTATAAAGCTTGTTAACAATGCAACTACTAAAGAACTTTCTAAATAAACTCCCATTCCTAGTTGAAAAGCTTTTTTTATGTTATCTAATGAAAACGACATATCGATAGGATATTGTTTCACAAATGATAAATACAGGAATAAAAACAAAGGAGCACAAATACATATACTCATAAGAATACATAATATATAAGATAAACAATCTCTTTTTTTATTTATAGGTGCTTTATACAGTTTCACAACCGTGCTACTATGAATCACATCACTTGTTATAACATCAAAAATAAAAGCAACAAAGGCTGGAATTAATAACATAAGACCAATGATAGTTCCTTTAGAAAAATCCAATAGTCCAATAACTTCACGATACATATATACAGGCAATGTTAGTACCTTTCCTCCAACTACCAAAGGAACACCATAATCCGTAATAATCATTGTAAACACAGCAAAGATAACGGCAATTAATGGCTTGGTCATATAAGGAAGTGTAATTGCTTTAAATTGTTGAAATTTACTAAGCCCTAATACTTGTGCAGCTTCATAAGTAGTATAATCTTCATAACGCAAGATATTTATAAGCATCAAAAAAGCTACTGGAAAAGAGTATAAAATAGAACCTAAAATAATTCCTATATAGCCATATAAATGCACATTAATGCCAAATATATTCGTTAAAAAACCATTATCTCCTAATAATAAAAGTAATCCTGTCCCATGGGAAATTGATGGTATAAACATAGGTAATATTAATAAGATAGAAAAGAAAGATTTATAGCGAATATGCGATCGATGAATACACCAAGCTAAAAGAAAAGCTAAACTTGTTGATATACAAGTGGCAATTGTCGTCGTTAATAAAGAATTTAACACCATAGGCTGAAATTGTGGTGACGATATAATTTTTACAAAATCATCAGGATGAATATTTAAAATTAAGGCAAACAAGGGTAATACAATACTTATTATCAGAAACAATATAATAAAAACTTTTACACTTTTATATCCTCTATTATGCTTCATCATTTTTACCTACACACTGTTTTAATAATTCAAGTTTCTGATCAAGATGCGTCACGACAAAGTCTTTTACATAAGAACTAGCCGGATCTTCATAAATTCTTTTTGGTGTATCCAACTGTTCTATTTTCCCTTCATTCATCACCATAATACGATCAGATAAATAAAAGGCTTCTTCCTGATCATGCGTAATAAAAATCATAGTAGATTGAAATTCTTTTTGAATTTTTTTCAACTCTTTTTTCATAATCTCTCTATTTGTAACATCTAAAGCTGAAAGAGGCTCATCAAGTAAAATAATAGCTGGATTCAATGCTAAAGTTCTAGCAATAGCTACACGTTGCTGTTGCCCTCCTGATAGTTGCTTAGGCTTTTTATTTATATGCTCTTCCATTCCTAACTGTATAAGGGTTTTCATTGCAATTTCTCTACTCCTTGCTTTGGTATCTGCTCTTAATTTTAAAGTATATTCTACATTTTCAAGAACACTCATATTAGGAAATAAAGCATAATTTTGAAAAATAATCCCCATCCCTCTTTCATTAGGACATAAAGAAGATATATCTTTCTCACCCATTAAAATAGCACCACTATCTTGTTTTTCAAGCCCTATCAAGATACGTAGTAAAGTTGTTTTTCCACAACCGGATAGTCCTAGTACACTTAAAAACTCCCCTTTTTTAACATCAAAAGATATATCATTTAACACTTTTTTCTCATCAAATGATTTGCATAGATTGCGTACGATTAATTTCGTTTCTTTTCCTAATACTTCCATAAATCTAACAAACGCTCCTTTTCCTTAATATCACTAATTCCTTCCATATTTGCATAAGAGATATTTTCAGGATAATTTTCAATAGCAATTTTTTGATCTTTCAAAATAACTTCAGGACTATAATGCTCTTTATCAAATAATAAAAACTCATTAATAATAAAATCATAAATTTCTACAATTTTTTTATCATGTTCTCTTCCCTTCATCAAAGCAGTTCCTGTTAATGTATATGGAGAACCTTCCTTGGGATATACAATTTCAAAAGGAGATTGCTTATTAATTTCATTCACAGCTTGGAAAGTCATTCCTAAGCCAATCGCTATTTCTCCTTGAATTAACAATTTAACAGGTCCTGATCCTGATTCTGTAAATTGTTTAATATTTTGTTGTAAGGCATCAAAGTAAGCAAGTGCTCCTTCTTCTCCTCTTGTATTAACCATATTTTTATAAAAGAAATATCCGGTTCCTGAAGATTTTGGATCAGGCATCGCAATCAATGATTTATACTCAGGTTTTAATAAATCATCGTAGCTTGTAGGCATACTTAAACCATGTTTTTCTAATACACTTTTATTAATAATAAATGCTCCTCCAAACCTTTCCCAGGTTACATAGGCATTATGATTATCCAAAGGTGTAAGTCCATCTAAATAATCTAGTTTTGATCTCCCTTCGATATTAGCAAAAGAATCCTTTACCTTCTCTAAATAGGATGTCTCTACTCCTACAACAATATCTGCATCACACTTTTCTTTTTCGACACTAATTTTTGCTGCAGCTTTTGCAGTAGGAACATAAGTTACCATAATCTTGCTGTCAGGAAATCTCTGCTCTAGTTGTTTTTGAAGTTCTTCTCCTCGAAATAACTCCATACTAGAATAAACAATAATCATATCTTGCCCTATTCTTGTAACATGAAATACTAACAAGATGACAAAAGCAAGAAGACACAATATCCCTTTTTTCACGAAATACACCCTCTTATTTTTTTGTTCAATTAATTCAATTATATCACTCTTTTTGTACATTGCAAGCTATATAATTATCTATTAAATACATAATAACAGATATTTTAAGCTGTATTCGTTCATTTTTATATTATATTCACACATTTTAGAACTTTTAGCCATCTTTTAACTTATAAGTATTATCATAGAGTTCCTTCCAGCATATAACAAATATAAATAAAAAAGAGGTTTCCCTCTTCCTATATTCTAAGTAATAATATATTTCATTTATTACATTTTTTATTAGAATGGTGGGGACGGAGGGACTTGAACCCTCACGGGATTTCTCCCAACGGATTTTAAGTCCGTTGCGTCTACCGATTTCGCCACGACCCCATTATGTATTTCCACTACCACCTGTATTATTATATAAATGATTACCAAGAAATGCAACTATTTTTTATCATTATGTGCAAATTTTCTTATGACCTTCAATTGTAAAATGAAATTGGAATTATGGAAATAGTACAATAGCTATATCC
>CAMWMY010000116.1 GCA_947175465.1 uncultured Erysipelotrichaceae bacterium
GAAAAAGGAAAAGGAACAACATTTATTGTAAAATTAAAAAGAGAGCCTAATTGACACTATATTTGAAAAGAATGATTTCTGTAGGAGCAGGGATCATTTTTTTATTTTTAGGTAATTTATGAAAATAAAAGAAGATTTTTATAAATGAAGAATGCTTAACAATAGAATTTGTACAGAAAAAAAGAAGCTTATTTTTTAACTATTTATTAACATATCATTCATTGTGTATTCATAATTCATTGTTAAGATAGAAACATCATGTAGGAGGAAAATAAAGATATGAAAAAACTTATTGCATTGATGTTAGCCGTTGTTATGGTAGGCTGTGGAAATGCTTCTTCAGGGGTTACAGGAAAAGTAAATGTATATACAAGAGATGCTTCTTCTGGAACAAGAGAAGCGTTTGAGAAAATAGTAGAGATTGAAGGGAAATTAACTTCTTCTGCTATTGAAGTTACAAGTAATGGAGATATGGCTACCAAAGTAGGAATGGATAAAAATGGTATTGGTTATGTTTCTTTATCGACAGATTTTCAAGGAAGTGGGATTGTACCTTTACAGTTTGAAGGTGTCGAGGCAACAGAAGAGAATGTGTTAAATGGTAGTTATCAAATGCAAAGACCATTTGTATTTGCGACAAGAGCTTCCCAAGATTTTACAAGTGAAGCTGAAGAAAAATTAGTTGCTGCATTTGTTGACTTTTTATATGAGTCTAAAGAAGGAAGACAAATTGTAAAAAAAGCTGGTGGAATTGTTGATGTAGAAGGTGGAACACCTTGGGCTGAGTTAGCGAAAAAACATGAGATTGTAAATCAAGATAATAGTTCAATTACCATTACAACTGCAGGCTCTACTTCTGTTGAAAAAACAGTAAAAGCAGCATTAGAAGCATTTCAACCTATGGCAGGAAATTTCCAATTTACAATGAATCATACAGGTTCAAGCGATGGATGGAAACGTGTATTAGGAAGTGAAAAAGATGGAGCGAATAAAGCAAGTATTGGATTTGCAAGTAGAAGTTTTAAAACAACAGAAGAACCTGTTGATAATGCTTTAGCTACTGGAACTTATTGTGTAGATGCCGTTGTGAGCGTAGTAAATAAAGAGCAAACAGCTTTCTCATCTTTAACGAAGCAACAACTTCAAGAAATCTTTAATGGAAGCAAGACACAATGGGAAGATGTGAAATAAGCTTAGCAATGCTAAGCTTTTATATATGGTAGGGAAGTGATAGTGTGATGAAAAGAAAGAAAAAAATAATTGCTGATAAGTTGTTTCGAACTTTATTTTTAAGTGCAACCCTTCTTTCAGCATCGGTTATTGTGCTTATTATTTTATTTATTGTAATGAAAGGAATACAGCCTTTTTTACCTCAATATGAACATGGTCAAGTTTCTTTATTTTCTTTTTTGTTTGGTACTACTTGGAGACAGGATCAACATATTTATGGGGTTGGCTACATTGTTATAAATACGCTTCTTACAGCTTTTGGAGCTTTGCTTTTATCGTTTCCTCTCTCTGTGTTAACAGCCTTATTTATTGCTAAGATCGCACCACCTAAATTAGCAGGCTTCATGCGCAGTGTTGTTGAGTTACTAGCAGGAATTCCTTCAGTAGTATATGGTGTTTTCGCTTCTAGTGTAATTACGAGTATGGTTATGCAAATAGCACAAAGCTTTGGAGTTGTAACCGCTGGAGGGAATTCATTTCTCACTGTTATTTTGTTACTTGCAATTATGATCTTTCCAACGATGACATCTTTATCCATTACAGCTATCCAAGCAGTTGATAAAGATGTAGAACTTGGAAGTTTAGCCTTAGGGGCAACGAAAACACAAACGCATTTTAAAGTTGTGTTGAGCAGTGCGAAATCAGGGATTTTTGCAGGAGCTATTTTAGGATTAGGAAGAGCATTTGGAGAGGCTAGTGCAGTTGCAATGGTTGCTGGAAATAAAACTTTTGGGCCTACTTGGAATTTATTTGATATTACAAGAACACTTACAAGTACCATGCTAACAGGATTAAAAGAAACAACGGGAGTGGATTATGATATTCGCTTTTCAGTAGGGATGGTTTTAATCATTGTTATATTTCTTTCTAATGGAATATTGCATATGGTGAAAAGAAGGATAGGGAAGATAAAATGATACAAAGACAACGAAATAAAAAAAGAAGATGGAGCGATTATATATGCAATGGGATGACCTATGGGGCAAGTGCTATATCAGCGATTGTTTTAGCAGCAATTTTATTTTTTGTCTTTATAAAAGGTGCTTCTTCTATTCGCTGGGATTTATTTGTTCAAGACTATTGGCCTAGTAATTATTCTATCACGATTGAAACAGATAAAAATAAAGTAGGAGAATTTGAAGTTCCTACTTCTCTAGATGAAGATGCCTATTTTTCAAAAAAATGGGGAATTGTTTTAAAAGATGAAAAAGATGGGGAAGAAAGCGTAGTAATGACCCAAATTGTGCCCGATTCTCCTTTCCATTATTTACTTGATCAAAGTGTAAAAAATAATATTTCTTCTTTTCAGTGGAAAGAAGGATTGATGCTAGAAAAATTAGATTATGTAGATAAGCAAGGAAATACCAGTATGGCAGGTTCTTTATTTATGCAAAATGCAGAAGATATTGTGAAGGTATTAGATGAAGATGTTACCCAAATAACATCGATGTATGTAAAAACCAAAGGTGGAGGAATTCGTGGATCGATTATATCAACGTTCTATTTATTAGGGATTTCACTTTTATTTGCTTTACCTATTGGTGTTAGCGCAGCTCTTTATCTTCATGAATATGCTAGAAAAAATAAAGTGTGTTCATGGCTTCGTTCTATGATCGAAATGCTGACAGGTGTTCCTAGTATTTTATATGGGTTAATGGGGGTTAGTGTTTTATTCCCTGTAACACAAATGTTTGGGGCAACAACGACAAACTTATTACTTGGTGGTTTGACACTTGCTATTTTATTGCTTCCAACGATTATACGATCAACCGAAGAAGCACTACGTGTGATTCCTCAAAGTTTGCGTGATGGGAGTTTATCACTTGGTGCAACTTCTTCACAGACGATTTTTAAAGTTGTACTGCCTTGCGCTATTCCAGGTATTTTAACAGGTGTTTTATTAAGTATCGGGCGTGTTATTGGAGAAAGTGCAGCTCTCATTTATACGATTGGTACTTTTATTAATGATAGTCCAGGATTATTAACACAAGGGACTTCTTTAGCTGTCCATATTTGGTCCATGATGAATATGGAACAACCTAATTTTGAAATGGCTGCAGCTATTTCACTAATTATTCTTGCCTTTGTATGTCTTTTAAATATAAGTATGAAGATACTAAGTAAGTATTGGTATCGTAAATGGAATTAGGAGGAATTATGGAACCAATTTTTCAAGTTGAACATTTGTCTTTGTATTATGGCGAAAAACAAGTATTAAAAGATCTAAATATAGAGATTAAAAAAAATAAAATTACTGCTTTAATCGGTCCTTCTGGTTGTGGGAAGAGTACTTTTTTAAGATGTTTAAATCGAATGAATGATTTGATTGAAAATTGTCGTATAGAAGGAAATATTTATTTTGAGCAAGATGATCTTTATCATGCGAAAAGAGATGTTGTGGAATTGCGTACAAAAGTAGGGATGGTATTTCAAAAGCCAAATCCTTTCCCAATGTCTATTTTTGATAATATTGCATATGGACCACGATGCCAAGGAATCAAAAAGAAGCAAGTTCTTATGGAAATTGTAGAACAAGCTTTAAAGAAAGCAGCCTTATGGGATGAAGTCAAAGATCGTTTACAAGATAGTGCAATGGGGTTATCTGGAGGGCAACAGCAACGTCTTTGTATCGCAAGAGCGATTGCTATGGAGCCGGAAGTTATTTTAATGGATGAGCCTACAAGTGCTCTAGATCCTATTGCAACAGCGAAGATTGAGGAGTTAATTGAACAATTAAAGAAATCTTATACAATTATTATTGTGACCCATTCGATGCAACAAGCATCTCGTGTCAGTGATGAAACAGCGTTTTTCTTATTAGGTGAAATTGTGGAGTTCGATGCAACAAGTAATATTTTTCAACATCCTAAAGATAAGCGTACAGAAGATTATATAACAGGAAGATTTGGTTAGGAGGGAAGACCATGGTAAAGATAGAAAAAGAAAGAGAAGCTATGGAAAAAGTACTTTTCACAATGTGGGAGAAAGCGATTCATATGCATGAAAAAGTACTTCCGATGTTAAAAGAGAAAAATAAGGATATAGCTTTAGAAATTATGAAAGAAGATGATTTTATGAATCATTTAGAAGAAGAAGTAAATCTTTTAGCTTTAAATGTATTAGCTCTTTTATCTCCTGTAGCAAGTGATCTTCGTTATGTTATTTCGACTATTAAAATTGCATCTGAGTTAGAGCGAATTGGAGATTATGCGAAAAATATAGGAATGTGGATTTTAAAAAACTCGATGGTGGAAGCTCATGTGCTTGAATATGCTCAAGAAATGGAAATGATTATTATTGAAATGCTGAAACAAACCAAAATAGGGTATGAAAAACAAGATATGGAAATTGTTTTTTCTATTCCCCAACAAGATAAACGAGTGAATCATTTAGAGAAAGAATGGAATGCAACGTTGCATACTTATACAGATATTGAAAAACTAAAACAGGTTCTTTCCATTGCTCCTATGTTACGAAATGTAGAAAGGGCAGGAGATCATACCAAAAATATATGTGAGCATATCATTTATTTAGTAAAAGGGCAGTATTATGATTTTGGATAATATTTAAAATGTTATAGT
>CAMWMY010000117.1 GCA_947175465.1 uncultured Erysipelotrichaceae bacterium
TTAATGAAAAGAAAGTATATTTGGTTTTAGAAAAATCAAATATATTTTTTTATTATCTTTTTGTATAAGAAGCGTTGAAACAGATGATGAAGGAAGATATAGAGGATAAAGTGGGTATTTTATATTTATAATGTTAATAGGGAGTTTATAGAAATAGGATAGAAAAGATAAACGATGACATAGGAGAAAGAAGTTTTTTTTAGTTTTAACATATTTTGTTATTTCTTTATAATTCCTATTAGCTTTGGTTGTTTTTTATATATGAAAAATGATATGATGATGACAATAGAAATGAGGAATTTGATGAAATTAAAATTAATGGATTTCGTACATAAAATGGCTCTCTCTGATGAGGAATGTAATCATTTTGAACAAGGTGTTTTTACTATGACACCTATGTATAGTAAAAAGACAAAAAAATTAAAAGTCGATATTTCTTTAAAACAGCCTTTACCCTATGAAGTCTGGTATCTTTTTTGTACACGTTTGAAGAAAATGACGCAAAGTAGTATCCAACTAAATATAACATGTGAACATGGGGATGCTACTATTAAACAGCTTTTAGAATATATTGCGTATTTTGTATCTTTACACCCACAATATAAAGAGTTTAAAGAAAATATTCCTTCTTTAGATAATCAATATTTAGTATATAAAGTGGCAGAAGAAGAACAAAAAGATCGCATTATTCAAAAAAAGCATTTAGTAGAAGAGTTTTTGAAAAGTTGTGGTTTTCAAATTACGATTATTAGTGCTGATTTAAAACCTCAAAATACAGTAGCGAGTGTTAAAATGCAAACACCTGATCGTAAGCCGATGAAAGTATTTGAAGAAAAGAAAAATTATCAAATGAAACAAAAAGGGAAAAAAGGGCTAGATGCCTATGTTCCTTTTCAACTTTGCGACATTGTAGAAGCTTGCTATCAAATTCGTATTAAAGGGAAAGTATTTGATAGCGAAACACGTCTTCTTCGTACAGGGAAGCATATTCAAACGTTATGGATTGCAGATGAGCACGATGCTATTGTTATGAAGAGGTTCGAGCGTGGTGCGACTACAAAGGAAGTACTCGAAGAAATTAGGGTTGGTGACTTTGTGTGTGCATATGGGAATGTAGAATATGATTCTTATTTACGTGAACTTGTTTTTTTACCTGAAGTCATTGAAAAAATCAAAGAAGTAAAGCGTGTTGATGAGGAAGAAGAAAAGCGAGTAGAGTTACATTTACATACGAAATTATCCGAAATGGATGGTGTTTGTAATATTGAAGAATATATTCATACAGCGAATGAATGGGGAATGGATGCGATTGCTTGTACAGATCATATGGTGGTGCAGGCTTTTCCTAAAGCACAACATTGTGTAGCTGCCATTAATAAAAAAAGAGATCCGGATCGTCCATTTAAAATGATTTATGGAGTAGAGATGAATATGGTAGATCCTGTATTGCATATTGTAAGAAATGTACAAGATAGACAATTGGATGGGGAAACTTATTGCGTTTTTGACTTGGAGACAACAGGGTTATCTTCACGCTTTGATCATATTATTGAGTTTGGTGGACAAATTGTACAAAATAGAACATGTATAAAATCGTTACAAATGTTTATTAAACCACCAATCGCACTTTCATCTTTTACAACTGAATTTACAGGAATTGGGGAGGAGCACGTAAAAGATGCGAAACCATTGGAAGAGTGTATCGATGAGATTTTAGACTTCATACAAGATTACACCTTAGTTGCTCATAATGCTACCTTTGACTATAACTTTTTAAATGATGCTTTAATACGTATGGGAAGAGAACCTTTACAAAATCCAATAATTGATACCTTAGATCTTGCAAGAAGTATGCAAGGGAATCGACGAGGATATCGTTTAGGACAAATCGCACGTAGTTATGGAATTCGATATGAAGAAGAAGTTGCCCATCGTGCAGATTATGATGCGAAAATATTAGCAGAAACATTTATTCATATGTTAAAAGACTTGGAAAATATCAAGGATTTAAAAGGATTACAAGGAATGCAAGAAGAAACTTGTTTCCATAAAGTACGTAAGAAACATATTAATGTTTTAGTAAAAAATGAAGCAGGGATGAAAGAGTTGTTTGAGCTCATTACCTTATCGCATACAAAATATTTATCCTATCTTGGAAAAAGCGGTTCTACGGTTGTTGCAGAACCAAGAATTATAAGAAAAGAAATACAGAAACGAAGAGTGAATGGAAATTTATTAATTGGTTCTTCTTGTATGAATGGGGAAGTTTTTGATACAGCTCAAACACGAAATGAGCAACAATTAGAAGAAGTCATTTCTTTTTATGACTATATAGAGATTCAACCATTAAAAAATTATTTATTTTTAGTAGAGCGAGATTCGATTTCTAGTGTAGAGAGATTAAAAGAGATTTTACAAGCGATTATTACAGCGGCAGATAAATTAGGAATTCCTGTTGTAGCTACAGGAGATGCTCATTATGTGCATCCTGATGAAAAGAAAATACGAGATATTTATATATGTTCTCAAGCAATTGGAGGAGTACGTCATCCTTTATACATATATAATCAAGAGAAGCGTCGTAAATTTAAAGCACCTGATCAGCATTTTCGTACAACAAAAGAAATGTTGAAAGAATTCGCATGGTTAGGGGAACAAAGAGCTTATGAGATGGTTGTTACGAATACAAAAGCTATTGCAGCCCAAATTGAGCCTGTTTATCCAGTGAAAGATCGCTTATATCCACCAGATATTGAAGGATCTGATCAAAAGTTACGTGATCTTTGTTATCAAAATGCACATAAAAAATATGGGACACCTCTTCCTGAAATTGTTGAAAAACGTTTAGAAAAAGAATTGGATAGTATTATTGGCCATGGTTTTTATGTTGTTTACTATATATCACATTTATTAGTGAAGAAAAGCTTGGAGGATGGATACTTGGTAGGATCTCGTGGATCGGTAGGATCTTCTTTTGTAGCTACGATGGCTGAAATTACCGAGGTAAACCCTCTTGCTCCTCACTATGTATGTCCTAACTGTCATTTTGTTGAGTTTTTTACAGATGGTAGTGTTGCATCAGGATTTGATTTACCAGATAAAGAGTGTCCACAATGTGGGCAAATTATTCGTGGGGATGGTCAAGATATTCCTTTTGAAACCTTTTTAGGATTTGAAGGGGATAAAGTTCCTGATATTGATTTAAACTTCTCAGGAGATTACCAACCAACTGCACATGCTTATACGAAAGAAGTTTTTGGAGATGATCATGTATTTAGAGCAGGAACGATTGGAACTGTTGCAGAGAAAACAGCCTTTGGATATATTAAGGGATATGAAGAGGAAATGGGTGTAGAAGGAACGATGCGTAATGCGCAAATCGCAAGGTTAGTGAAAGGGTGTGAAGGAGTTAAAAGAACGACAGGACAACACCCAGGGGGAATTATTGTAATTCCTTTGCATATGGATGTTCATGATTTTACACCGGTACAGTATCCAGCTAATGAGCCATCAGCTGAATGGAAAACAACCCATTTTGAATTCCATGATATTCATGATAATGTATTAAAATTCGATATTTTAGGACATGTGGATCCAACAGCGATGAAATTATTAGAAGAGATGAGTGGGATTGATCCAACAACGATTCCGATGAATGATCCTGCCACAATGAGTATTTTTTCAAGTGTTGATGCACTTAATATCGATACGAGCAAAAATACAGATAAAACAGGTGCTGCAGGGCTACCAGAGTTTGGAACAGCGTTTGTACGAAGAATATTAGACTTGACAAAGCCAACGACTTTTGATGAGTTATCAAAAATTTCTGGTTTATCGCATGGAACAGATGTATGGGTAGGAAATGCAAAAGATTTAATTGATCAAGGAATCTGTACATTGAAAAGTGTTATTGGATGTCGTGATGATATTATGGTCTATCTTTTACATAAGGGCTTGCCACCAAAATTAGCTTTTACGATTATGGAGTCTGTTCGTAAAGGAAAAGGAATTAAAGATGAGTGGGTGCCAGAAATGAAAGAGCATGGTGTGGAAGATTGGTATATTGAATCTTGTAAGAAGATTAAGTATATGTTCCCGAAAGCACATGCTGTTGCTTATGTAATGATGGCGATTCGAATTGCTTGGTTTAAAGTACATCATCCACTGTATTATTACTGTATGTTTTTCTCCATTCGCTGTGATGCTTATGAGATTGAAACAATGATTAAAGGAGAACAAGCAATCCGAAAGAGGATGGATGAAATACAAGCGAAATTACAAGAGAATGATAAAAATGCAGTGACGAAAAAAGAACTGGATATTTATAACTGTTTAGAACTAGCTTTAGAAATGGCACTTCGTGGTTATCGTTTTACTAATATCGATTTGATGCGTTCTCAATCAACTACTTTTATTGTTGATGACCAACAGAAAAATACGATTATTCCTTCGTTTATTAGTATTGATGGTTTTGGGGCAAGTGTGGCTGAGACAATTGTGAAGGCTCGAAAAGATGGTGCTTTTCTTTCGAAAAGAGACTTATTGAACCGAACATCATTAAGTAAAACACTTGTTCAAAAGCTGGAAGCTCTTGGGGTTTTAGGAGATTTACAAGACGAAAATCAAATGAGCTTATTTTAAGTAGAGTACGAAGGTAAAATTTTAGAAAGAAGAAAAGAGATTGTAATGTATATAAAGGTTTCCGATAATGAAGATTCTTTATATAGTTAGGGTCTCTTTTTTTATATCCAAAGCTATGAAAAAGAGTAAAATTTATGGAAGGTTTTTATA
>CAMWMY010000118.1 GCA_947175465.1 uncultured Erysipelotrichaceae bacterium
TAGTATTTTCACTTATGAAGCAACTATCATTTTTTAGAAGAATTAGTTTTATAAATAAATATTTGGGATTTTTAATAAAATAAGATATAAAAAGATAAGATATAGGTTTGGATGATGCGATTCTTTCTTGCTTAATCGTATAGTTTATTGATATAATCAGTATAACGAAAATTCAAAAAGAGAGGATACTTTTTAGTATTTGTATATCTGAATTGAAGATGAAATAATCGTTTTGGAAGACAACCCTTCTTGTATCTTATAAAAGTGAACTTTGGGTGTGTAGAACATATGTTGCATGAAAAAGAGTGAGAGGAAGATAGTTTATGAAAAAAATTACAATACTTGCTTTGCATCTTTCTTATGGAGGAGTAGAAAAGGCGATTACGAATATGGCAAATATGTTTGTAGATACATATGAAGTAGAAATTGTTTGTACTTATTGCTTACCGAATACACCTGTTTATCCTCTTGATGAAAGAGTAAAAGTTAGCTATCTTATGAAAGATACACCAAATCGTAAAGCTTTTAAAGAAAGTGTGCGCCAAAAACAATGGTTGAATGTTTTAAAAGAAGGGCTAAAAGCGTTAAAAATTTTATTTAATAAAAAATATTTGTTAATTAAAAAAATACGATCCATAGATAATGGTATTTTAATTTCTACAAGAAATGAAGATAGTGTTCTTGTATCAAAGTATGCAGCGAAAAAGGTTTATACAATTGCGCAGCTTCATCATGATCATTGTTTTAAAAAGCAATATATTCGCGATTTTCAAAAAAAATATAAGAATATTGATGTATTTGCTTTACTAAATAATCAGCTATGTAAAGAAGTTCAAGAAATGATGGAAGGATATACAAAGACTTCTTGTATTGTGATTCCTAATTTTATCGATAATATTCCCTCAGAAGTAGATGTACATAAAAAAGAAGCTATATGTCTTGCAGTAGGAAGATTAGATCCTATTAAAGGATTTGATCGTCTTATTAAAATGGCAGCTCAAATTGTCGAGAAATACCCTGATTGGAAATTTGAAATTGTAGGGGATGGGGAGCAAGAAGAAGAATTGAAAGCATTGATTCAACAATATTATTTAGAGAATCATGTTCTTTTATTAGGTAGAAAAAATAGTGAAGAAATTCAAGAGTTGATGAAAAAAGCTACTATATTTTGTATGACTTCTTATAATGAAGGGTTTGGAATTGTACTTGTAGAAGCGATGTCTTGTAAGGCTGCAAGTGTAGCATTTGATGTGCGAGCAGGACCTGCTAGTATTATTGATGATGAAAAAAATGGCTTCTTGGTCACAAGTGAGCAGGAGTTTATTAAAAAAGTAGAAGATCTTATAGAAAATAAAGCTTTATGTATATCTATAGGAGAAGAAGCTTATCAAAAGGCAAAAATGTTTTCTAAACAAGAAGTACAGCAAATATGGCATCGTGTATTAGCACAAGCAGATACAAAGGAGCGTGGGTTATGATTACATTATTTGATAAGCTTTATAAAAAAAGTGAACAAGATTTATTAGATGATTTATATAATCGACTTCAAAAGCAAGAAAAAACATTTGTGGTTACAGCAAACCCCGAAGTATTTATGCATAGCATGCATAATGAAGTTTTAAAAAAAGCGCTATTAGATCCAAAGACAGTTGTTACACCCGATGGTGAAGGAATTGTGCAAGCAGCCAAAATGCTTGGTTTTACACCATGGGGAAAAATTGCAGGTGTAGATACTGTTGCAAAACTTTTACAACATGCAAATGAAAAGCAATTATCTATTTATATATATGGATCTAAACAAGAAGTATTAGATGCATTGCAGAAGAAATTACAAGTACAGTATCCTAATCTTGTACTAGTAGGATTAAAAAATGGATATACATATCAAGAGAAAGAAGTTTTTGAAGATATGCTTCAAAAACAACCAGATATAGTGCTTGTCGCATTAGGAGTTCCTAAGCAAGAACTTAGCATTTATCAATATTTTCCATCTTTTCAAAAAGGTATTTTTGTAGGAGTTGGAGGTAGTCTTGATGTACTTAGTGGTGTGAAGAAACGAGCACCCAAAATATGGATTTCATGTAAGTTAGAATGGCTTTATCGGTTATTAAAAGAACCAACAAGAATCAAGCGTTTTTATAATAATCACATAAAATTCATTTTATATATTAAAAAACTAGCAAAGGAGAAAAAGTAATGAAAAAGGTGATGGTCGTTTTTGGTACACGCCCAGAAGCAATTAAAATGGCACCACTTGTGAAAGAATTAAAAAAAAGAAAGCATATTGAAACTATTGTATGTGTTACTGCACAACATCGTGAAATGCTTGATCAAGTGTTGCATGTTTTTGATATCAAACCTGAGTATGATTTAAATATTATGAAAGCAGGTCAAAGTTTATCATTTATTACCAATCGTGTTCTTATGGGGATGGAAGAGGTAATTCAAAAAGAACAACCAGATATTTTACTTGTTCATGGAGACACAACTACAACTTATGCAAGTGCTTTAGCGGCATATTATCATCATGTAGCAATTGGACATGTAGAAGCTGGACTAAGAACTTATCAAAAATATTCTCCATTCCCTGAAGAAATGAATCGACAAATGGTAGGAGTATTGGCAGATTATCATTTTGCTCCAACACAAGAGAGTAAACAAAATCTTTTACAAGAAGGTAAAAAAGAAGATAGAGTATTTGTTACAGGGAATACCGCAATTGATGCCTTAGCAACAACGGTAAAAAGCGAATATCACAATGATGTTTTAGAATGGGTAGCAAATGATCGACTTGTTTTATTAACAGCACATAGACGTGAAAATGTAGGAGAACCTATGAGACATATTTTCCGTGCTATCCGACGCATTGTTGATGAATATGAAGATGTAAAAGTTGTTTATCCTATTCATATGAATCCAGTGATAAGAGATATAGCGCAAGAAATTTTACAAGGACATAATCGCATTAGAATTATAGATCCTTTAGAAGTTATTGATTTTCACAATTTCTTGAATAAGTCTTATATGATTTTAACTGATAGTGGAGGGATTCAAGAAGAAGCCCCATCTTTAGGAAAACCTGTTTTAGTTTTACGTGACACAACAGAGCGCCCAGAAGGTATAAAAGCAGGAACCTTAAAGCTTGCTGGTACACAAGAAGATAATATTTACAAGATGATGAAAGAATTATTGAATAATAATGAAATATATGATACTATGTCACAAGCTAGAAATCCATATGGAGATGGTTTTGCTAGTAAACGTATTGTAGATATTATTGAAAGTATAAAGTAGAGGGATACTTATGGAGTGTATAAAAAAGCATATAACAGGAGAGTCACTTGGAAAATGGATAGGGATATATATTATTTTACAACCTATTATTGATTTTCTAACATCATTTATGGTGCGTTTCAGTAGTTCTTCTGTAACAATTGGAATCGTTTTTAGGTTTTTATTCTTATTGCTCTTAGGATGTATTGTGATTTTTTATGTTCCTTGGAAACAAAAGAAATTATCACTTATTTTTGTATTTCTAAGTATTTTATATGGAATAGGTTATTTATTTGTAAATTTTGATACATTTGGTGTATTATTTGTAGAAATTAAAGGGTTTATGAAAACCTTCTTTCTACCTTATACAGTTGTTTTTCTTTATGACCTATGTCGTTATTATAAAGTAAAAATAAAGCTAAATTATTTAGTAATATGCGGACTAATATATATTGGTGTTATTTTTGTTGCAGCTATTACAAATTCTTCCTTTTTTAGCTATCAATACGATAAAGTAGGACATGTAGGATGGTTTTATGCAGCCAATGAAATAGGAGCGATTATAGGGTTATTAAGTTTTCTTGTATTTTACTCTTTAGGATATTTGAAAAATAAAATAATCAGTTATATTCTTCTTATTGCTTATGGATTCATAAGTTTATTAATTGGTACTAAAGTTCCTTTTTTTGGAGTATGTATAGCTTTTGTTGTCTTAATTATTTATTATATGATCATCAAAGAAAGGAAGAAAACTATTTTATTTGTATGTGCTTTTGTTACTGTATTAGCATTCGCACCTTTTTCCAATTTAGCAAAAAACTTAGGAATTCATATTAATATTTTACAAACTAAAGAAGAAATATCAAATGAACAAATTAGTAATTCTGATAAGTTAACAAGTCTTGTATTAAGTGATCGTAACATCTTTTTTGAGCAAAATATGAATTTATTTTCAAACCAAGATATAGTGACGAAAGCATTTGGAATTGGTTATTACTATGATGGGGAAGAGTATAAGCTTATTGAGATGGATTTTGCAGATATTTTAGTATCGCAAGGTATTATCGGATTTATCTTAATTTTTGCTTTAGCACTTTATTTCATCATTAATATTTTACGTAATATTATAGCGAAAAAATTTGCATTTGATGAAATATCTTTCCTTTGTTTTATAAGTTTAGGAGTAGCAATTGCAATTTCCTTTATTGCTGGTCATGTGCTTGTAGCACCTGCTGTTAGTATTTATGTTGTATTATTTATTGTACAATGTAAATGGATGCGCATTGAAGATAAATCGATTTAATATTCATAACGTTTTTATGTGAGGAAAAATATTGGATTGAAGATAATTTGGTGATCGTAAGATCACTTTTTTTTGTATGAAAAAGAAGTTAAATAGGAATGAATATAGCCAATAATGAAGCGCAACTATATTAAAAAAAAGTAGCTATAATTTTTTATATTGTTGTTTATAAAGC
>CAMWMY010000119.1 GCA_947175465.1 uncultured Erysipelotrichaceae bacterium
CAATTACAACATCTTCTACTTCCATTATGAGCGAGCTTTTAAAAGGAAAAACAATAGCGGAAGCAGAAGTGATTATCCAAGAATATTTTAAGATGATTGATGGAAAAGAGTATAATGAAGAAATATTAGAAGAAGCTGTTGCTTTTCAAAATGTTGGTAAGCAAGCTAATCGTATTAAATGTGCAACGATTGGTTGGAATGCGATGAAAGCATTGTTACAGGAAGAGAGGGATGGGAATGGATAATAAACAATTCCCATTAGACGGCGAATATCAATATGGTTTTCAAGATGAAGATGTAAGTGTTTATAAAACTAAAAAAGGGTTAACTAGAGAAGTTGTTGAAGAAATTTCAAAAATTAAAAAAGAGCCTGATTGGATGCGTGATCTTCGATTACAAGCTTTTGAACAGTTTGAGAAGATGGAGATGCAAACATGGGGTCCTTCTTTAGAGCACTTATGTTTTGATGATTATACATATTATATAAAGCCAAGTGATAAACAAGAAAATGATTGGGAAGATGTTCCAGAAACGATTAAAGATACATTTGATCGTTTAGGAATTCCAGAAGCAGAACAAAAGTTTTTAGCAGGTGTATCAACACAATATGAAAGTGAAGTTGTTTATCATAATATGTTAGAAGAAGTAGAAGAAAAAGGAGTTATTTTTCTTGATACGGATTCTGCCCTTCGTGAATATCCAGATTTATTTAAACAGTATTTTGGAAAAGTTATTCCTTCAACAGATAATAAGTTTGCGGCCTTAAATAGTGCAGTTTGGAGTGGAGGTAGCTTTATTTATGTTCCTAAAGGAGTTAAATTAGAAAAGCCTCTACAATCTTATTTCCGTATTAATAGTGAACAGATGGGACAATTTGAACGTACACTGATTATTGTTGATGAAGGGGCTGATGTGCATTATGTAGAAGGATGTACAGCACCAACACATTCAAAAGATTCTTTGCATGCAGCAGTGGTGGAAATCTTTGTTCATAAGCATGCCAAATGTCGTTATTCAACGGTACAAAATTGGTCTGGGAATATATTAAATCTTGTAACTAAGAGAGCAAAAGTGATGGGGCATGGTTCTATGGAATGGATTGATGGTAATATTGGATCTCATGTGACGATGAAATATCCAGCTTGTATTCTTGCTGAAGAAGGAGCAAAAGGGATGACGATCTCGATTGCTGTAGCTGGAAGTCATCAAATTCAAGATACAGGAGCTAAAATGATTCACTTAGCTCCTCATACGTATAGTAATATTATATCGAAATCAGTTTCAAGAAGTGGAGGAGAAGTCAATTATCGTGGGCTTGTTCAACATGGTCCTAAGGCGATGTATGCGAAAAGTAAAGTAGAATGTGATACTTTAATTTTAGATAAACAATCAAAAAGTGATACGATTCCAACGAATATTACACGCAACATGACTTCACAAATTGAGCATGAAGCGACAGTATCGAATATCTCGGAAGAACAACTCTTTTATTTAATGTCAAGAGGATTAACGAAAGCACAAGCAACAGAAATGATTGTTTTAGGCTTTTTAGAACCATTTACAAGAGAGCTTCCTATGGAATATGCGGTTGAATTGAACCAATTATTAAAATTAGATATGGAAGGTTCTATCGGATAATGAAATCATTTTTAAGAAAACAGCTTCGTTTAAAGAGAAATGCCTTATCTTATGATGAGGTATTTTTTAAAAGTGGGCAAATTATGCAATATGCACTTCCTTATATGAAGAAAGGAAGTCATGTAGGGCTTTATGCATCATTTGATAAGGAAGTGGATACTAAAGATTTTATAGCACATATGTTAACAGTTGGGTCTGTTTATTTACCTAAAATCGAAAATGATGAATTAACCTTTTATCAAATAGAGAAAGATAGCTATTATCAAAAAAATCATTATCAAATAATGGAACCTATTTCTACGAAGAAAATTTTCCCACAACAGCTTGATGTTATTTTTATACCTCTTGTTGGCTTTAATGATCAAAAACATCGCCTTGGCTATGGAAAAGGATATTATGATCGTTATTTGAAAAAGACACGAGCGATAAAAATAGGTCTAGCTTATGAATGTCAACACTGTGATTGTGCTTTTCAAGAATATAATGATGTCGCTTTAGATATGATTTTAACAGAAAAAGGAGTTTATCGATAAAATTTATTGAAGCCTGAAAAGACTTGTTTTAGCTTAAAAACAAGTCTTTTCTTCTAAAAAACAAAGTGCATAATCTTCTTACATCGTTTCATACTAAAAAAGGATGTGATAAGATGAAGAAGCAATATCAATTGTATATTCTAAATTTTCTTTCATTTTTTATTATTGCACTTGTTAACACACAGTGGATCCCTTTTTTAACAAACTTAGGTTATAGCATTGTAGAAAGAGGCTATATATTTGCCTTGAATGCAGTCATCGCGATGATTGGCCAAAGTATTTTTGGGTATTTGTGTGATCGTTACCATAAAATAAAACCTTTCTTTTTCATTGCTTATCTCTTTTTTATTATCAGTAGCCTATGTATGTTTTTAAAAGAAGAACAAGTTTTTTATTATCATTTATTTAGTGTATCTATATCAGGTGGGATGATAAAAGTAATTATGGGATTAGAAGAAACATGGATGTTACAAATTGATGAGGAACATTATGGTAAACTTCGTGCTTGGGGTGCTATAGGACTTACTGTAGGGGCTTTTTTTGCTAGTATAATTGTCAAGATAGGAAGCTATATTGCTCTTATGATTGTCCTTATAATTTTATCTTTTCTTCTGGCTTATTTCGTTTTACTTACAAGAGAGATAAAAACTAAAGCACAAGAACGCATGGTGCTTTCTAATATAAAAGAATTAATGTGCAATAAAAAGTATTGGATATTAATTCTTATTTTCTTATTTATTTATATGATTGGTACCGCTGATCAATATGTAGTTATTGATAAAATGTTAGCTATAGGCGCAAGCAATGAGATGGTAGGAATGAAGTGGGCGATACAATCTTTGATGGAAGTACCTTGTTTATTATTAGCATCAAAATTATTAGCACGTTTTCAACCTTTTACATTGCTTGTATTTGGGACGATTATGTATGCTATCAAATTTATTCTTTATGCTTCTGCTTCCAATAGTTGGGTTATTGTTATGGCAGCAGCTTTACAAGTAGTTACGCTTCCTATTATTATGTTGACAAGTAAAATTTTTATTAAAGAAGTAGCTCCTACTTCTTTGTATGCGACTGCTCAGATGTTAGCAATGGCACTTTTTATGGGAGTTAGTGGCATTATAACTCCTCTTTTTACAGCTTATGTATCGCACAGTATAGGTTATAATGCAACACTTTATATCATTGCATCTTTAGCTATCCTACCTCTTTCTTTTCTTTTTTGGTATCAAAAGCTAAATAGTAAGTAAAAGTAGAAATAAATATATAAAAATAAAAAATAAAATACATATTTTATGATCTTGAAATGTACAATGAAGTGAGGCGATATGATGACATTTCAAGATTTTCTTATTTTATGGCAAGATTTAGGACTTATTTTATATTCTATTTTAAAAGCTTTTTTACCACTACCATCTTTAGAAGTAGTGTTAGTACCTTTAGTGATGAACACACCATCAAAGTGGATTTTATATTCACTAGAAGGAGCTCTAGGTACTTTTATTGGAGGCGGTATTGGTTATTTCATTGCCTATAAGTTAGGTAGGAAAGTATTAAAAAATATTGCAAGTGCAAAAGATATTGAAAAAGGAGAAGAAATGATGGAAAAATACGGCTTATGGGCAGTATTTATTGGTGGAATTACCCCTATTCCAGATTTTTTGCTCGGTTATTTAGCTGGCTTTACACGGATGAAATTTATTCCTTTTGCTTTATGTGACGCAATTGCAAGGCTATTACGTAGTTTGCTTATTTGTTATATGTTAAAGTCATTAGGACGTATTATGGATGTTGAAAAACTAGGTACATGGTTTTCTCTTATCATCATGGTTTGGCTAGTGTTTCGGTGGTGGCGGGGGAAACGAAAGGTACATCAAGAGAATATTGAGAGCTAATATGAAAAAAGTATTCAAAGACATGATCATCTTCCATTAACTCTGGGTGCCACTGCACACCAAAAATAGGCAAAGATACATGTTGAATTGCTTCAATAGCACCATCCATGGCATAGGCACTTATTTTTAGCTCTTTTCCTACATGCGTAATAATTTGATGATGATAAGAGTTTACTTTCCATATCGAAGGATAAAACGATGCTAAAAAAGAATGAGGCATACACATAATGATATGTTTCTTTGTAGAGGTGTCAGTATGCTTACCTGTATTGATATGTTGTAACAAAGACGATTGGAAATAAAGAGCGAGTAGTTGCATTCCACGACATATCCCTAAAATAGGCTTTTTTGCTTTCACAAAAGCTTGAATAAGTGCAAAATCAAATGTATCTTGGAAATGGCTATAAAAAGTACAATGCTCCTGCATCGATTGATGAAAATAAAAGGGAAGAATATCATAGCCTCCTGGGATAATAAGAGCATCACATAGGGTAGCGGCCTCTTCAATATGTGCATAATCACAAATAGGAATAGGGAAGTGATGAAATTGTACGATTTTTTTAATATATGTTTCATTACAAAAATATTTCGCTTGTTCATCTAAAGTTTCTAAGCGCATAGCAATTGCTATTTTCATTGGATCACTCCTTTTTCTGTCTCTTATACAACTCTAGAGG
>CAMWMY010000120.1 GCA_947175465.1 uncultured Erysipelotrichaceae bacterium
TGCATAAACATATAGAAACTTCTTTATAGCTGAATAGTCATCTATTTTCATTAAATACTGATACAAACAAAAATTTGATCCTGCAGAAATATGTTGATCTGTACATTTATTCATTTCCATATCCAGCAAATAATCAATATACTTATAGGAAGAATCAACACTTAACATCAGGCGATAAACATTATGCAAAATGCGATCACTTTCTGTTCTTTTGAACATATTTAGTATTTGCATAATTTTTTTATCACTATTACAAAGATGGAGGTCAGAAATCATATTGATTCCTTCGCCTACAACATAATCTTTATAATCGGCACTAGTCAGATATTTTTCAAAAAAGGCTAATGTAGAATTATATAGTCTTTCTTCTTTTTCAAATAAATTCTCCTTGTTTAACAACAAAACAAAAGCATCAATTAAAGCCACATTATCATTGCCTTTTTCAATATATGACAAAAGATTAAGTAAATCCTCTTCATCATTGACAAATCCGCTGAACAATTTCTCGTTATGAACCAGATTTTCTATTCTGACACCAGTTCTTATCGATTCTTTCAGCACAGAATTATATATTTCTCTTATATCTTGTTTATTCAATCTATCAGGCTCAATATTAGTTACAGCTGACAAATCGTTTTGCAAAATATGATTAATAATGTTTTTATTTCTAATCTTGTTTAAAATATAGAAACTAATAGCATTAACCCACGAGGATTTAATCTTCTTACCGTTAATAGTAACTATGTTTAAGACTTCATTATAATCAAATTCCAGTAAAAATTGTGCAGCACAGTATTCTTTAAAATTATTATGGCAAAAGGAGACTGAATCGTCAGTAACATTTACAATGTCATTGTCTGTAATATGAATAGAATTTAGAGAATCTAAAATTTGATTGCTTTGTTCAGTAGAAAGTGAATTTAATCCCGAACACAGCATCGTAAAGCCCAAAACATATAATGATTTTTTAATCTCGTTTTTGCCAAGTATCTGCCCTTTCGTTAATTGACGGCTAATAATTTTTTCAGTCTCTTTATCTATCATTTCATAGAAAAATTCATCCTGTTTTGGCAAGCACTCATAGTCCAAATAATACCTCGTAAGATGATAAAGATAGAATGGCTTTAAATGAAGAGGATATAACGATTTTTTTACTACCTCTTGCATAAATTTTTCACTATCAATTCCTTTTAATTTTAAATACTTAACTGTATCATCATAGTGAAAATCAGCGAGAACAAATTGAGGTATTTCACTAAAGCCATTATCTGCTTGATTAATCTTTTTAAATTCACTAAGTCTTGAAGTAATTACTACCTTTGATTTATAAGTTAAACGGAATTCGTTTATTTCATTGATTAATATAGACAAATATTGTTCATTAACCTCATCCAAACCATCAAAAAGCATTGTCAAATCTTCAAGATTATTCGTTAGCTCTTTAGAAACTAAGTTTATAATTTTTTCACCAGAATAATTTCTGCAATATACTAATTCTATTCTGCAATTACTTTTCTGTTGCTTTGCAACATAATTTTTTGTAAAGTAACTTTTACCAGCACCTGCTTCACCTAAAATAATTACTGTTTTATTATCAGCAATGACATCGTTTATAGAAATCTCATGTTTATCAAAAGGGAATTGTTTACCGTAATCATCAAGCGATATTACATTACGCATTACATAATCATCATCAACATTGTACTTATTACTGTAATTAATATTCTGAATATTCTCTATATCAGAAAGTTCATATTTTTTATATTTTCTTTCATATATTTTCCTATCAGTTATGATTCCACAGTTTACATCTAAAATGCTAAACTGCGGAATTGTGGCTTTGGGTAATTTAAAACAATTCCCAACACTAATTGATTTAATTCCAAGAGGTTGTCTTAAATATTCTTTTTCTTTAGAATGCTCGTGACCATGAATATAGCATTGAAATGAATACTTATTATTTAGCTTAATTATTATATCTTGACCTTTTATAAAATCAGTATCATTTTTACTAAGCAATCCATGATGCATAACAAGAACAGGATTAATTAAATTATCTTCTGATTCTATTGTTTCAGTTATTCCAGTTTCATCAACATCCACTATCTCTATATCATTATCTTTTTCTTTATATCTATCCAATGTAGATTTACTTAAAACAAATGAAATTTCATCATATTTCAAAATAAAAGTCGATTTATAATCAAAATTACAAAAAACAGTAGAATAATCCTTAATAAATTCATCAAAATAAATGAGTTTTTGGTCACCACAATAATCATGATTGCCAGGAACAAAAGCATAATCAGTATTATTGGGCAAATTTGATTTTAGATTATCATAAAACTCTCTTGCCTTGTCGTAGCATGTTAAATTACCTTTATTAACTATATCACCCAGATTTAAAACCAAAAGTTTATCATCATGTTCAATATTATTTTTAACAATACTTGCAATTTCCAATGCAACATCATTTATACAATTAAATAAATCACATGCACCAAAATGCATATCTGAAAGTACTAATATTTTCATTTCACCATCCTTTAAATTTTATATTTTAGAGCTTGCACCATTACTATCAATCACTGAAACCGCTTTACGGTTTTACCCTCAACTTCAAAATTATCATTCAACATGCTGCCACTAATTTTCAAGTTATTACTTTGTAGAAAAAATTTTCTATAATTAATGTAAACTTTATATTTTTATGATACCACAATACACTGATAAAAGCAAAATTTGGATTTTCAAAAATCACAATTGATATTATTTAACAGTTAACCAAAAGCAATTCATTTGCGACAAACATCTACACCAATCTGTATAATGCTATACTAACATAACAGTAACAATTTGCACGTTAAAGCTGCAAAACACAAGCATTTTGCCTGAAATTGATAAATGGAGTGTGTATCAATCATTGCCTAACGCATATATCCTACATAGGATTAAGAATAGTAAAGTTGAATACTCTCCCCTGTTTTGCATCCGACTTAGAGTTAATAATTATAAGCATTATTCTTTCAATGCGCTTAATGAGATTGATGATACAACTTTCGACGGTGCTGTCAAAAAGCACCGAATTGAAAAAAATATGACAATAAAACAAGTTGCTGATGCTGTTGGTCTTAGCATTGATACGATTATGAGAATTGAGCAGAATAAATACAGTTTACATAATGCGGACAAGCTTAAAATGTTGTGTGAGGTTTTGAATTTAGATGCACAAAAAATCTGCTCACCATATCAGCTGTTCCTTATGAACAATCAAAGTGAGCAGATTTTAAAATTCAGAAAAGATAATAATTTAACTCAAAAGCAATTAGCCGAAATGCTTGGCACAGATAGACAAGCTATCAGTAGATATGAAAATAACATAAATCCAATGCCGTATGAGTTATGGATTAAATTTAATAATATATGTAATAAGATCAATGCTAATCGTTAAGTAAAGACTCAATAAAATTATCCACTTCTTTCTCATCAACTTTCCATAAATCAACGGCACAACAAATACAATCACCTAATCCAACCTGAATGAATTGTTTGCCATTTTCAAATTGACACAATTCTCTATATTTTTTCGGAATAGTTATATAACCATAGGATATTTTAGCCTCAAAAGTATTGGTTAAGTATTCCCCGACTCCATCAAAGTCAGGACACATACAATTCAGTCTTTCCACATTATCTTTTGTTTTAAATACTACAATGGCATTTATCTTTTTGTTATTTTGTGACAGATAGCTCACTATTCTGCAATAACACTTATCACCAAATTCCGTCCTCCAAAGATTGCTGATATAAATTCTATTATAGCTCATTCTTGCTTCACGCTTACCAAATAAATATTTCATGAACTATCCTTTCTTTTATATTAATTAAACATATTATCTCATATTCATTTTAAGTAATGATATTTTTGGTTTTTATAGAAATAAAGAGTCGGATTACTCCGACTCTTTATCGTTAAATTCTTCATCATTCCATTCAAATGGGATAGGTTTTGGCTCATATTCTTTTGGAACATCCGCTCCATTGCAATATAGGATATGGCAAAAATCATTTATATCTTCACCACAAAAAACAGAATTTCTAAAATCACATTTTTGAATATTGGATTGGATTATAACTTTTAGAACAGTACATAAATGGGTTTCTAAATCCCAAATTCGTATTATGTTATCTTTACCACCACTTACTATTCTTTTTCCATCCGGTAAATAGCTTACTGCAATAACAGAATCTGTATGTCCTACAAGCGGTTCTCCTATCAGTTTTCCTGTTTCTGCATTCCAGATTCGGATTGTTTTATCAGAACTACCACTTACTATTCTTGTACAATCGGGTGAATAGGACACTGATAGAATCCAATCGGTATGTCCGATAAATGGTTCGCCAATCTGTTTTCTTGTTTCTGCATCCAAGATTCGGATTGTTTTAGCAAAAATACCGCATACTATTCTTTTTCTATCAGGTGAATAAGATACTGATTCATCACAACTGGTATGTACTTCAATCGTTTTACCTATCTGTCTTCCTGATTGAGCATCCCAGATTCTAATTGTTTTATCAGAACTTCTACTTACTATTCTTTTTCCATCTGGTGAACAGCTGACTGAATTAACAAGTTCTATACAACCTATAAATGGCTCTCCTATTTGCTTTCCTGTTTGAGCATCCCAGATTCGGATTGTTTTATCATCACTACCGCTTACTATACGTTTTCCATCTGGT
>CAMWMY010000121.1 GCA_947175465.1 uncultured Erysipelotrichaceae bacterium
TTATGCCTCTTGCTTTTTTAGGTATCATACCAAAACATCAAGAAGTAAAAGCTCGTTTTGGACCCTACCCATCAAGATATGCACCCCTTGGATATTCTCATTTTTCTTCATAGAAAAGAGGAGTTATGAAACGAAGTGCCAAATGTATACAAATGCTACAATTACTAACGTCTAGAGGCTTTATGACAAGAGAACAATTAGCTAATGAGTTAGAAACTAATAAAAGAAATATTGTAGAATTTAAAAAAGAATTAGAAGAAGCAGGTTACTTTATTGAAAGTACAACAGGGAAGTATGGAGGCTACCATTTACAAAAGAAAAGTATGTTACCTTCTTTAGCTTTACGACAAGATGAAAAAAGAGCTTTAATGGAAGCCTACGAATATATAAAATCAAAGCCTGGTTTTTTAAAAATGAAAGTTTATGAGCAAGCGATGGATAAATTAAATATGCAATTGCAACAAGATCAAATAGAGAATCGCATTTATATGCAAGAAAATGATATCGCTATTTCAGCTACAGTTCAAGCTATGGTTGATCAAGCAGAATTAGCGAAAAAAGAAAAAAAGGTCTTAAAAATTCTTTATAAAGGTGTCAAAGATACAGAGGCCAGAGAAATTGCGATTCATCCTTATGAAATTCTTTATTATAAAGATGCATATTATTGCTTAGCTTATTCTTTAAAAGCGAAAGATTTTCGAAATTTCAAATTTAGTGAAGAGCGAATGAAACAAGTGCAAATCGAAGAATTGTCCTTTACTCGTGATATTCATTTCAAGCTAAAAGATTATATTGGGAAGTTAGGATTGATGAAAGAAGATATTCATGAAATAGAAGTGGAAATTGAAGGTATGCAAGCTTTATTCATTGCTGAAAGAGTTGTAGGTATAGAAATAAAAAAAGAGTGGACGAATAATAATACATTGTATTTAAAAACGATGATGGAGGGAAAAATAAGTGTCATATCCTTTTTATTATCGTTAGGAAAAAGTGGACATTTATTAGCTCCTTCTTATTTACGAAAAGAGATAGCAGAAATTATTAAAGATATGTATGAGAAATATCGTTAAGGGTTGACAAAGATAAGATAAATTTGCTATTCTTTTAGAGAAAAGCGATGATTCAGAGTAGTATATTGTTGAAGCTTTTTAGAGAGCTAATGGTTGGTGAAAATTAGCAAGATAGACAATAGAACTTGCTGAGGAGCAGATAATGGAAATTATACGTTTTCTTCGCGTTAAGAAGAAAGAAAGTGCATATAGTTCGCTATATGAACTAAGGTGGTACCGCGTTATAATCAACGTCCTTAGAGAAGGGCGTTTTTTTATATTTGAAAGGAGTTTATTATGACTTATCAACATCAAAAAATAGAAAAAAAATGGCAAGAGTACTGGTTGAAAGAAAAAACTTTTGCATGTGATACTTGGGATTTTCAAAAACCAAAATGTTATGTTTTAGACATGTTTCCTTATCCAAGTGGAAATGGTTTACATGTAGGGCATCCAGAAGGATATACAGCAACGGATATTTTTTCTCGTATGAGAAGAATGCAAGGATATAATGTTCTTCATCCTATGGGATGGGATGCTTTTGGATTACCTGCAGAGCAATTTGCATTAGATACAGGAAATCATCCAGCTACCTTTACACAACGTAATATTGATCATTTCCGCCATCAAATTCAATCTCTTGGTTTTTCTTATGATTGGGACCGTGAGATTTCCACAACAGATGCCAATTATTATAAATGGACACAGTGGATTTTTCTAAAACTATATGAAAAAGGATTAGCTTATGTAGATGAAATTCCTGTAAACTGGTGTCCTGCTTTAGGAACAGTACTTGCAAATGAAGAGGTAAAAGATGGGAAAAGTGAGCGTGGAGGCCATCCTGTTATTCGTCGTCCAATGCGTCAATGGGTATTAAAAATTACCGAATATGCTGAACGTTTATTAGAAGATTTAGAGTTATGTTCATGGCCTGCTTCTACTAAAGAAATGCAAATCAATTGGATTGGAAAATCTGTTGGTGCTAATGTTATTTTTAAAGTAAAAGATAGCGAAAAAGAATTTACTGTGTTTACTACACGATGTGATACATTATTTGGAGCTACTTATTGTGTTATGGCACCTGAACATCCTTTTGTAAATGAAATTACAACACAAGAGCAAAAAGAAGCTGTGCTTGCTTATCAAAAAGAATGTGAGACGAAATCTGATTTAGAACGTACAGAATTAAATAAAAATAAAACAGGAGTCTTTACAGGTGCCTATGCAATTAACCCTGTAAATGGAAAAGCCATTCCTATTTGGATTAGTGACTATGTCCTTGCAAGCTATGGGGCAGGTGCGATTATGGCTGTACCAGCTCATGATACAAGAGATTATGAGTTTGCGAAAAAATACAATATTGAAATCATCCCTGTTATTGAAGGTGGAGATATAGAAAAAGAAGCTTACACAGAAGATGGAGCTCATATTCACTCTGATTTCTTAAATGGTTTACAAAAAGAAGAAGCGATTGAGCGAATGATTCAATGGTTGGAAAGTAATCAATGTGGAGAGGCTAAAACAACTTATAAATTACGTGATTGGCTATTTTCTAGACAACGTTATTGGGGAGAGCCTATTCCTATTGTTCATATGGAAGATGGAACGATGCGTTGTGTAGGACTTGATGAACTTCCTTTAGAATTACCAGATACAACTAATTTCAAACCAACGGGAGATGGAGAGTCCCCACTTGCACATTGTGATGATTTTATGAATGTTGAGATTGATGGCGTTAAAGGAAGAAGAGAAAGCAACACTATGCCTCAGTGGGCAGGATCATGTTGGTATTACTTACGTTATTTAGATCCACATAATGATGAAGCGATTGCAGCACCAGAATTATTAAAACATTGGTTGCCTGTAGACCTATATGTCGGTGGAGCAGAGCATGCTGTATTGCATTTATTATATGCAAGATTCTGGCATAAAGTATTGTATGATTGTGGAGTTGTACCTACGAAAGAACCTTTTCAAAAGCTCTTTCATCAAGGGATGATTCTTGGAGAAAACCATGAGAAAATGTCAAAATCAAGAGGAAATGTTGTAAATCCAGATGATATTGTCATCTCTCATGGAGCCGACACTTTACGTGTATATGAGATGTTTATGGGACCTTTAGAAGCTTCCCTCCCATGGAATGCAAATGGATTAGATGGTACAAGAAAGTGGTTAGATCGTGTATATCGTTTATATACAGAGTATGATAAGATTGTTGATTATAATGATGGATCATTAGATAAGATATATCATGCAATGATAAAAAAAGTTACACATGATATTGAAACTTTAAATTTAAATACAGCGATTTCACAAATGATGATTTTTATTAATGAATGCTATAAAGTAGAAACTATTTATAAAGAATATGCAAAAGGCTTTTTACAAGCTTTCTCTTGTTTTGCACCACATTTAGGAGAAGAGTTATGGTCATTATTATGTAATACAGGAACATCTATTGCTTATGAGCCATGGCCTTCTTATGATGAAAAGAAACTTGTTGAAGAAGAAATTACGATTATCGTACAAGTAAATGGAAAGCTACGTGGAAAATTTCAAGCAGATGCCACAATTGAAGAAGAACAAATGAAAGAAGAAGCGATGAAATTAGCACCAGTGCAAACACAAATTGAAAATAAAGCTATTCAAAAGATTATTGTTGTGAAAAAGAAACTTGTGAATATTGTTGTTAAGTAAAAGAGAGCATAAAATATGAAATAAAGAAGTATCTCATGACGATTGAACATAAAGAGTAGGTTATGGTATACTAATTTTAGAAATTTGGAAGGTGATAACGATGGGACGTGCATTTGAGGTACGTAAAGCAAGCATGCAAAAAACTGCTAATGCAAAAGCAAAAGTATATTCAAGATTTGGAAAAGAAATTTTAGTTGCGGCGAAATCTGGAGAACCAGATCCAGATATGAATGTTGCCTTAAAAAAAGTAATTGAAAGAGCAAAGGCAAACCAAGTACCAGCTGATGTTATTAAAAGAGCAATTGAAAAAGCAAAAGGTGGTTCTACAGAAAACTATACTTCTGCAACCTATGAAGGATTTGGATCTGGTGGAGGAGCAACACTTATTATCGAATGTCTAACAGATAATAATAACCGTACGATCTCTGATTTAAGAGCATGTTTTAATAAAGCACATGCTAAAATTGGAGTTGCAGGTTCTGTTTCTTTTAACTATGAACATGTAGGAATGATTGTTATTGCATATGAAAATGAAGAAGAGATGTTAGATGCACTGATTATGCAAGATGTTGATGTAAAAGATTTAGAAGTAGAAGAAGGACATATGAGTATTAGTGTTCATCCAAGTGATCTTCATAAAGCAAAATGTGTGATTGAAGAATTGATTCCAGATGTTGTATTTGAAATGTTAGAGCCAACAATGGTTCCTAATGAATATGTTGAATTATCAGGTGATGATAAAATGCTTTTTGAACGTCTTATTACATTACTAGATGATGTAGATGATGTACAAAATGTATATCACAATGTTAGTAATCTAAATATTGGATAATTTAACTAGGTTATAAAAATGAGTTCTAGTGTAGATTGATGATAATAGGTAAACAATCTTTTTTTTGGATTAAGTGTTGATAGAGATTTTTCATATAGTTTTTTAGAAGATGTTAGTTTCAAAATTGGGAATGTAGCGATCCTTAATAATAG
>CAMWMY010000122.1 GCA_947175465.1 uncultured Erysipelotrichaceae bacterium
TATGTGTATAAGAGACTGATACAAGCCCTACTGCTGTTACCGATGTTACCATAGGTAAAAAATACGCTGTTTGAAAGAACCCTCTTCCTTTCACTTTCTTACTTAATAAGCTCGCAAATAAAAGGGCAAAAATAAGGGAAATCGGTACAACTGTAAACATATAAATAAATGAATTTTTAAGTGCGCTATAAAAAATGGGGTCACTAAAAATTTCCGTAAAGTTTCCAAGCCCTACACCTTGAAATTTTCCTGTTGCTAAATTGAACTTTTCAAGAAAAGAATTAACAAAAACGTTGATGACAGGCCATAAAGTAAATAACCCAATTGAAATTAAAAACGGTAAAAGATACAACAATACTTCTATTCGTTGAAGAAGAGGTTTCTTTTGTTGTTTTTCCATACTATAAAACCCTCTCTGTTGTTTCGCCATCAAAAATATGCATTCCTTTTTTTCTAAAGCGAATAAAGACTTCTTGTTGTAACTGCAAATCTATATCATCAAAGATATACATTCTAACTTCCTTACTTCCAATTTTAAGGGTTGCAAGTGTTTCTTTTCCCATTGTATATAAATTGGTAATTTGTGCTTTCGTATGTGCTTCTTCTTCGCTACAAATACGAACTGCTTCCGCACGTATTCCAATAATTATATTCTTTTGATCTGGTATGGAAGAAAAGCAATCCATACGAATAATCGCAGACTCATCATCCATTAAAAAGCCATTTTCACACACTTTCCCTGGTAAAAAGCTAATTGGTGGTGTTCCTAAAAAGTCAGCTACAAATGTATTCACTGGTTGATCATATAAATTTTGAGGATTATCTAATTGTTGGATTTCTCCTTTTTTCATTAATAAGATCTGATCAGAAATACTAAGTGCTTCTTCTTGATCATGTGTAACAAAAATCGTTGTAATCTTTGTCTCTTGTTGAATTCTTCTAATTTCTTCTCGCATTTCTAAACGTAAGCGTGCATCCAGGTTAGATAAAGGTTCATCTAATAATAAAATTTTCGGTTTTTTTACTAATGCTCTTGCGATTGCTACACGTTGTTGTTGCCCCCCTGATAACTGAGAAGGCTTGCGATCAAGATAATCTTCAATTTGTACAAGTTTAGCCATTTCTTTTGCACGTTCGATGCGCTCTTTTTTAGGTACTTTTTCCATTTCTAATGGAAAACATATATTTTGTAATACACTCATATGAGGATAGAGGGCATAGTTTTGGAAAACTAGCCCAATTCCTCTTTTTTGAGCAGGCATATCTGTGATATCCTCATCATCAAAATAAATTTTTCCATCCGTTACAGGTGTAATTCCTGCTAACATAAATAAAGTTGTACTTTTCCCACATCCCGAAGGCCCTAAAAGGGCAATAAGCTTTCCTTCCTCAAAAGTCACACTTAAATTATTAACAGCTACTGTATCACGAAACTTCTTTGTCAGATTCTCAACTTTTATTTTCATTGCTATCTCCTAACGTAATAATTCTGTTCTTACTTCTCCATCAATATCTTCCATCTCAATACCTAGCATTGCAGCCATTGTTGGTGCTTCATCTACCATATTTCCACTTGGAATATGTACACCTTTTTTCACAGCTGGTCCACATGCAATAAAGGTTGTTTGATGATCTCTTGTCGGTAATCCACCATGCGTTGCTTTTGAAAATTTATAATCCCCTTTTCTTGTCGCAACACACTCTTCATCCCCTTGAACTGTATTTCCAAATGAAATACGTTTACTACTTTCAATAATAAAATCAAAAGGTCCTGTTAACCCAAATTTTTCAAGAGCTTCTTCTTTCGTAAAAAGATGGGTAATTGCAAAACGTTCATCATTTTTCAAATCACATAAAAATTGATATACTTTTTGCTTCATCTCTTGATCTTCTGGATTTTTCAATTGAATCCAACTTGATAAAGCTGCAGAATGTGCACATGCATCAAAATCAACCATTTTACCAGCCTCATCTACGCGGATAAAGCCAGCTTTCTTTAATAAGACATTAATATTACATACAAAATCAACATCACTTTGTCCATGATCTCCTAAGATAACAAAGTTCGTATTTTCAAAATCTCCATATTCACGAATATGATCTAATAACTCTTTAAATTGTCCATCATGTTTTGCTAGTTGTTTTCGCACATCTTCATTATCAACACCATGATTGTGTCTAGCACCATCTAAATCACACATTTTTACAAGCATCACATCTGGCTGCCCATAATCTTTTAAAATATCTTTTGCAAAAGCCATTGTATACTCATCTAAGTTTTTACACTTTGGATCAATTAAAAAATGTTTATATTTAGGATAGTATTTATCTAAAAGCTCTTTTGTTGCATATCCTTCAAAAAATTGCTCAGGATGTTCTCCTTTGTAACCAATAGGGACAATCATAGGCATATTGAAATCAATATTCGCCCCTCCACTTACTGGCCAACTTAAAGAACAAGTACGAAGTCCTTTTTCTTTTGCATAATCCATCAATGTTTTACATTGAATACTTGCACGCTTGCTAAACCAAGGTGCATTAGAATCATAAGGATCTACAATTTCATTGTGATAAATCCCATGCTTATTTACATAAGTTCCTGTCAAAATAGAAACATGACAAGGATATGTTAAAGAAGGATAGATAGGAGCTACTTTTTCAATGTAGCTCCCCTCCTCAAACAAAAACTTAAAAGAAGGTAATGTTTTCATGTAAGCAATATCAATATCACATAATGCATCTAACATAAAAACAAATAATTTTTGTTGTTTCATAATTTATCTCCTAGCGACTAATCGCTTTGTTTGTATCTTCTGCAGCTTGTGTTAAAGCCTCTTTTGCTGTTTTTAATTTAGTAGCAACTTGTTCTAAGGCTCTACCTATAGCGATTCTTGCTTCATTAGACCCTTTAAGTGCTGGTATGTAATCTACTGTTTCTCTTTGTTTTACTAAAGCAGAGATGTATTTATTTCCAGCTAAATACTCTTGGAAATTAGGTGCATTTAAAGCCTCATTGAATGCAGGTAAAGCACCATATGTTATACTCCACTCTACATTATTTTCTGTTTGTACAAAGTATTTAATAAATTCATATGCTGCAAGTTCTTTATCAGGGTTACTTTTAAAGACAACAGCACTACTTCCATAGGAACTTGAAAATTGTTTTTCTCCTTCTTGTGGAATTGGTGCAACACCGATTTCAAATTTTCCATTTGTACTATCTTCTACAAACTTATATCCTGCACTTGATCCAATATAACTTGCAATTCCTTCAGATCCAAATAAATTAGAAAAATATTGATCTTCTCCTACAAGACGGAATACTCCTTCTTGTACTAAATTTCCAAACCATTGAAAACGCTCTTCCGCTTTTTCATTATTAAATACTGCCTTTTTTTCCTCTACATTAAAATATCCAGATCCATTTTGCATCATTAAAACAGTAGCTCCATCAGTAATAGAGTCAAATCCAAAAGCTGCTTTTCCTGTATGTTCTTTTATAATTCTAGAATTGCTTTCTAATTCACTCCATGTTTTAGGTACACTTAATCCTAATGTATCATAAAGTGTTTTATTATAATAAAATAATTCTCCCGTTTTCATTATAGGGATCATATAAATATTCCCATTCCATTGACTAATTTCATTATATGTTGCAGCTGGTAAATTCTCTTTAAAATTAGAAATTCCAACTTTTTCATTTTGTATGTATTCCCCTAAATTTGCAATCATACCATCTTCTGCATACGTTGCTGCAACTGTTGGTGTTGTAAATATAATATCCGGTCCATTGTTTGTTCTTACAGCATGTAATACTTTAGAATCGAAATCTGTTAGTGGTTGTCCTTCTACTTTCACTGTTATTTTATCTTGTGAAGCATTAAAACGCTCTGCAAACTCCTGTAACTTTGCTTGATGTTGCTTGGTCCATGTATGCCAAATTGTTATCTCCACTGGATTATCCAATTCTGTTTTAATTGCTGTCTCCGTGCTTCCACTATTGTTTCCGCACCCAACAACGGAAAATAACATCACTCCTGCAAATAACGTCTTCAATAATTTTTTCATGGTTCTCTCCTTGCCCGAAAAATGGGATATATTTTTTTCTTTAAGTCAAATACGATAGTTAGAAATCAAATTTTTCTACTTATAGACTTACTAAGATTTACCAAAAGTGCTATATTCTTCTATGCTTCCCCCGATCCTCCTTTTCATCACCCTGTTTTATTTATCATTTATTTTTATGAACTCTTTTCTCTTCTAGCATTTATCGCTGTTTTGATAAATAAAACATAGTTCTTTTATAAAGAATATCCTTTTGCCCCTTATCTTTTCCATCTATTTTTATCTTTTCATTCTCCTATTCGCTTCGACTCTTTTATCTTACCATAAATATTGAAAAAATTATATTTACAAACTGTTATTTTTTCATGTTTTTTTTATGTTTAATAATAATTTATTTCACTTCTTATTTGGAAGCGCTTCATTTTCCTAACTCGTCTTCATAAAGAGTATGAATAGCTCTTTATTTTATGTAAGCAATTTTAAAAATCTTTTTACATACTATAATCTATTTCTCTTTACCACTTCTTATCATTTGTGAAAAATTCTTGATTTATTTTGTTTTTTCTTACTATATAGTATATAATAGTCAAGACGAGGTGAT
>CAMWMY010000123.1 GCA_947175465.1 uncultured Erysipelotrichaceae bacterium
GAATAATATGAATAAAATGAGTCGTAAAAAGATTACTATTATATCTATTCTTGTTATTTTAATTGCTACTCTTATCGGTGGTGGTTTATTTACAGGAAACTTTTTTGTAGAATACGCATTGCTTCGTCCAAAGGATGGCGCTACACAATCTTCTCAAGATAACCGCCAGCCAAACTATATTCCTTATGGAAATGAAGAAGAAAATATAAAAAAAGAATGGGAAGCTTATGAAGAATGGGCACAAAATGTTACCTCACAACCTGTATCCATTCAAAGTGAAGATAACTTAACATTGAGAGGGCTTCAATATAACACAAACCCTGACAGTCATAAATGGGCTATTCTTGTACATGGGTACACTTCTAGCAACCAAAATATGCGAAGAGAAGCTCGTCGTTTCTCTTTACAAGGCTACAATGTGCTTACCCCAAACATGCGTGCACATGGCGATAGTGATGGTGAATACATCGGTATGGGATGGCTAGATCGTAAAGATATGCTCTTATGGATTCAATCGATTATCGCTCAAGATAAAGATGCTGAAATCGTCTTATATGGAGAATCTATGGGAGGAGCTACTGTCATGATGACAAGTGGAGAACAACTTCCAAGCAATGTAAAAGCCGTTGTAGAAGATTGTGGATATACAAGCGTATATGAAATGTTTACCGCACAATTACAATATCGCTTCTCTTTACCTGAATTCCCAATTATGCCACTTGCACAATTCATGGCAAACATCAAAGCAAACTATGATATTAAAGAAGCAAGTGCGCTTGAACAAATCAAAAAGACAACGGTGCCAATTATGTTTATCCATGGATCAAACGATAACTATGTTCCTACAGAAATGGTTTATCGCTTATATGAAGCATGTCCAACAGAAAAAGATTTGCTTGTTATAGAAGGCGCAGATCATGGGGCAAGCAGTGATGTAGATCCAGACACTTATTACACACGTGTCTTCTCATTCTTATCAAAGTATGTAAACTAACAAAAAGCTATCATCGGATAGCTTTTTTCATACCATATTCACTCTATTTCAATCGCCGTTTTCTTTTATACTTATAAATCAAATGATAAAAAAGAAAACTCCACATACATATAAAAGCGACCAAAAATAACCACCCATAAGAAAGATGTCCATCGGTTGTTTCTGGTGAATGAGCATTCGCCATTACTGGAACACTATCTTCCATTTCCATCAGTTTTTTCGCATATTTATATTCTGGGTTACGAATCATATTATACCCTTCTTTATTCTTAATGACTTCCTCTTGTATAAGCACGCCATCGGCAAATAAATAAACAGGTATCGGCTCTTCTATTTTCGCATGTGCATCAACTTCAAAAGTTACTTGATCAGCCTCTTTCAATAAAGTACACACTCTGCCCCAGCCTTCTTCTCTTGTTATTTTCAAATTAAATAAAGAAACAGGTACAGATGATCCTTGATAGTGCAGCGTAATATTATCAGCACTACAGCTTTCTACTTGTACAGAATAAACCGTATTATGTAAAAAAGGAAAAAGAGCTAAATAAAAGATAGAAAACAACTTCATAACATCACCCTTTATTATTTTGCTCTTTTTTCCTTTGTTTATTCATTTCGATACTGATTTGCAATTTCATGAATTTTATGCAAGCGATGTTTCATTCCTGACTTTGAAATCTTCTCTTGATATGCTTGGCTGTAACATTCACATAATTCGTTTAAACTTGCCTCAGGAAAATTCTTTCGTAAATTCGCTACCATCTGAAGCTTTTTTGGAAGCATTTGGATTCCTTGATACGTTTCAATCCACTCAATATCTTCTAATTGCTTTTTTCCTGCTGAAATACTTTTCATTTCATTGGCCAATTCACAATTATCTAACCTTGTTAAAGAGTTCATAAAATCACGCTGAATACGACTATCTTCAAAAGTAAATAATGCCTCACTAGCACCTATACAACGTAAAAAATCACCAATTTTATCACTTGCTTTTAAATAAACAACTTCTTTATTACGACGCTTAATATATTTTGCAGGTAAGGAAAACTTCAACATAATTTTTTGAATAAATTTTGCTAGTTCTTCATTATTCGTACTAATTTCTAAATGATAATTCGCTTTTTGAGGTGAGTTCACAGAACCACATGCTAAAAAAGCCCCTGCTAAATATGCCCTAGCACAACAATCTTTTCGTAGCATGCGCATACTTGGATGCATTTGTAAACCATCTTGTGTAAAAATCTCTAAATCTTGTAAAATCGTTGTTACATGCGTAACAATACGAATTAGATAAATATGATTTTTCTTCAATTTCATTTTTCGTAATACGGATAATTGCGTATCGACTCCATACATTTCTTTCATCATCTTCCAGATACGTTTCGCTGTATTAGCATTTTCTGTCTGCACACAAATATGCATTCCCTCCGATGTAAAATTCAACGTGGAACACATTTGGATTAATGCACATAAGTGTGCTTTTTGACAACATGGATGCAATTCATTAGCGGCAATTTCCGCCTTTACATCAGTGGTAAAAGACATAAAATCAATCCTTACTATTTATTAATTCTTCCATAACATCACGGATTTTATCTGCATCATGACGAATCAAATCATCATCAAAGCATAAAATATCACGTTTTAATATTTTATAAGCGTGCTCCTTTTCTTGAATACGCACTTCTTTACTTCCTTCTTCTTCATACTTCTTCAAAATTTCTTCTTTAATAAAATTGCTGTGTATCACAACAGTATGCACAGGATTATCATGGGTATGATCTGCTATCGCTTGCACATGATCTTCTAAGCTATAATGATCAGTTTCCCCAGGCTGTGTCATCGCATTACAAAAATAAATCTTTTTCGCATGACTTTTTTGTAACTCTTTTTGAATAGCATCAATGATAATATTCGGCATAATACTTGTATATAAACTACCTATTCCATAAACGATAATATCGGCATCATGAATTGCTTGCTTTGCTTGTTTCGTCGCAAGTACATCATGTTCATAAAAAACTTTCTTTATTCGATTATCAAAACTAGGAATATTACTTTCACCACGAACAATCGTCCCATCTTCCATAATCGCAAATAAGGTAATCACCTCTGTTGTCGATGGAATGATCTCCCCTTTTACATTCAATACTTTAGAAAATGTTTGAATCGCATCCATAAAGCTTCCACAAGTATCGGATAATGCTGTCAAAATAAGATTTCCTAAACTATGCCCCCCTACATCTTGATCTTCCCCATCAAAGCGATAGTTCATCAAGGTAGATAACATCGTTTCTGATTCTGCCATCGCACACATAACATTACGAATATCCCCCATCGCTGGAATATGGAATTGTTTCCGTAATCTACCTGTACTTCCTCCATCATCCGCCACTGTCACAACTGCTGAAAGATGAATATTTTCTAATTGTTTAACTCCTCGAAGCATAACAGCTAAGCCATGCCCCCCACCAATGACAACGACATTTTTCATAACTTATCTCACCTTTATATCCCTATGTGACTTGTAACAATGATACTGATTTTTATAATGTTTATATAGCCAATTAATAATGGATACACTTCTGTGTTGTCCCCCTGTACAGCCTATTCCTACTGTTAAATGGCTTTTCTTTTCTTTTTTATATTGTTCAAAAACATAATTTAAAAAAGTTTTCAAATGTTCTAAGAAAAACTGTGTTTGGCTATGATCAATAACATAATCATAAACTTCATTATCATTTCCTGTCAATTCTTTTAGTTCGGCAATATAAAAGGGGTTTGGTAAAAAGCGCACATCAAATAAAACATCTACATCCATAGGTACACCATGCTTATAACCAAAAGATACAAATGAAATCGAAAATACATCTTTGCTTGTTAAATGGAGTTTTTCCATAAGAATCGATTTTAATTGTTGCTGCGACATCTTTGTTGTATCAATATGTAAAATAGATGGATCATTTAAACAATCAAACATATCTCTTTCCACTTCAATCGCTTCTTCTAATGTATTCGCTTTTGAAAACATTATCATCGGATGATGTCTACGTGTGAACTTATAACGCAACAATAATTTTTCATTGCTCGCATCTAGAAAAATAACATGTACATTACATTCGATATTTTGAAAATAATGTAAAAATTTAGGATAGTCCAAAGCAGAAGTAGCTAATGCCAAATTGGAATAACGTGGATCTGGCTGTGCATTAATAATTTTTTCTAACGAAGATAGCAGTTGAACAGGAAATTGATCAATACAATGATATCCCATATCTTCCAAAACACCCATCGCTGTTGTTTTTCCAGCACCTGACATCCCTGTAACTAAGACAACATTTTGTTCACTCATAAAACCCCTCCTTCATCCCTTTTTCATCATTGTCACATATAAAACATTTCATATGCTAACAAGCATCACTTCCTATGTATTGTATCATAATCTTTTATATAAATTCACTTTACTCTTCTTTTTTTCTCTAATTTCTTTTAGAAACATATAAAAATACCTCCTAAGTAGCATTTCGACATTTCTATTATCTACTTAAAAGGCATCTTATTCTTTCTCTTTCTTATTTTCTACCCTCTTTTATAATCATCTTTATATAATTTTATGAAAACGATGATAGCAGATACTACAATCC
>CAMWMY010000124.1 GCA_947175465.1 uncultured Erysipelotrichaceae bacterium
GTGTCATATACAAAAAAAGGAAGAGAATACAAAGTTTACAAATAATTTGAAGTGTAGATTTCATAAAAACACCACCTTGCTACATGTTATGTAGAAAGGTGGTGAATCATTCTATAATCGATCATAATCGGGATGAAGTACTTTATTTAGACTCTCTGCAACAATATACGTCAAATGTTTGAGTTCATCATCCATTGCTTTTGGGGTAACAACTAAATCTAAATGACTATGATCTTGTATTTTCTGTAATACTTTTTCTTTTTCAATTTCTGCCTGTTCCAAACTTTCATTTAAAATAGCTCCAATACTTGTAACTGTAGCTACTCCTATAGCAATCACAGGAATTTTTAATGATTGATAATTAAGTGCTTTTCGATGGTTTCCAACCCCACTTCCAGGTTGAATACCGGTATTATTAATTTGTACAACACGATTAATACGTGCGATATTACGCGTTGCTAAAGCATCTACGGCAATAATTAAATCTGGTTGATACGATTGTGCTATACTTTTTACAATCTCAAAACTTTCAAGTCCCGTTTGTCCCATAACCCCTGGTTGAACAACCGCTACATTACGCGTACCTTCTAATAATGCTTGATCTTCATTTTCATATAAATGAGCAGTAACCATAATATCATTGACAACCGCTGGCCCTAAAGCATCCGAAGTGATGAACCGATTTCCTAAGCCCACTACTAAAATCTTCGATAACTTCAATTCCATTTTTTCAATCATCACTTGCAAATTTTCATGGATTGCTTCAATAATTTGCTTACGATCATCCTGATCAAATAAATTTTTAAATTCAATAGAGATATATTCCCCTTTTGCTTTTCCTAACTCATTTTGATCATTTAATACACTAATCATATTGCACTTTATAAAATCATTTCTTTTTTCTATATGATGATATGTTTCCGTATGAATATTTTGAGTAATCAATTCATCTGCAAAATCTGTTCGTATTTGAAAAATGTTGTCCATATATACTCACCTCTAACGAATAGTATGGTTTTTTTTCTATATATTATTGCTTTTTCATTCTAGCTTTGGTATAATTTGAAGGCAATTACAGGCTAGGAGGTGCAAATATGCCACAAATCCAATCACAAAAGAAACGTGTATTAACAAACAACAAAAGAAATTTAGTTGTATCTGCAAGAAAATCAGCTATTAAAACAGCGATGAAAGCCGTTTTCGCTGCTGTTGAAGCAAAAGATAAAGAAGCTGCTCAGCTAGCTTATAATGTTGCTAGCTCTAAATTAGATAAAGCTGTAGTGAAAGGGATTCACCACAAAAACTTTGCAAAAAGACATAAATCACGTTTAAGCAGAGCAGTAAATTCAATTGCTTAAAAAATAAAAAAGACAGGATATTTCCTGTTTTTTTTATTTCTCCTCCATTGGCACAACAGTTGCTAAACCACCTAAAGAAGTTTCTTTCAATTCTATAGCTAACTTTTTCCCTGTATAATTCATTGTATGAACGACCATATCAAAAGATACTTTATTCTTTTTTACTTCTGAGATAAATTGTGCTAATACAGCAGAGTCCATAGCACGTAAAGTGGCTACTGCATTTCGTTCAATACATGGGATCATCACATAGCCTCCTACTGGGTCACATGTTAAGCCAAGATGATGTTCAATCCCCATTTCTGCAGCATATTCAATTTGATGTTCTTCTAATCCTCGAAATTGTGCTACCATTGCGGAAGCCATCGCACATGCTGCTCCAACTTCTGCCTGACATCCACCTTCAGCACCTGAAATCGTCGCATTTCTTTTAATTAAATTCCCTATAATTCCTGCAATTTTTATTCCTTTAATAATTTCTTCCATTGGATATTTTAAATCATAATAAAAATAATAAATTAAAGCAGGTAAAATACCACTACTTCCTAACGTTGGTGCTGTTACAGTCGTTCCACCACTTGCATTTTCTTCACTAGCGCTATAAGCATAAGCACTTAAAAGCAATCTTTCTTTCTCTGCAGCAATCTCACATTGAACAGCCTTTTTTAAAAGAGAGCGTCCAATTCTTTTTAAGTGTAGTTTTCCTGGTAATTCTCCTTCTTTATTCAACCCAGTATCGACTGTTTTGCACATCTGTTTAATAATCATTTCTAAATAATCATCAATTTGCTCAAATGCATCTACATATTGATAAAGAGAAAGGCCATGCTCTTTACAGTATTGGCTAATCTCTTGAAAAGATGCGTGTGGATAAATATCTTTTTCTTTTGCAGATGCAACTCCTTCAATTTCAATGGCTCCTCCACCAACAGAGTATACTGTCCATTGATCTATTAAATTACGCTTATCATCATATGCTGATAAAACCATCGTATTAGGATGTTTTAAATTCTCTCCTACTTTAAAAAAAACATTACAATCTTTTGGTTTCATCGTTTCTATAATAATATAATCGGTAAGATGACCTTTTCCTGTTAACGATAACGATCCAAAAAGTTCTGCTTCATAATAATACGCATTAGGCGTATGCTCTTTAAACATTTTACTAGCTCTTTGTGGTCCTAATGTATGAGATGAAGAAGGTCCTGGTCCAATTCGAAATAACTCTTTTAGTGATTTCATTTTTTATTTTCCTCCTTTTATTTGTATTAAAAATAATTCAAATCCTATCTTTTTATCTATCTTTCCACTTTTTAACTCCTGATCAAGAATAGCTAATTTATTCAAAATATCAAGAATAGAAGATATAGATAAATGTATGCACGACTGGATTGTTTTTTGCACACGATAAGGATGTGCTTTTAACTCATTTACAATATCTTGTTTCGTATACCCTTGTAGTAAGAAACCTTTTACTTGATAAAGAAAATGAAATTGAGATGCTAACAAAGATATCAAATAAATAGGATCTTTATTTTGGATTAAAAAATCATTCCAAACTTCAAATGCTTTCTTTATATCTTTATCAATAACTGCGTGTATGAGTAAAAAAACATTCTCTTCTAAAGGTTTATGAATAAGAGCATCTAAAGTATCTTTTTCTACTTTTTCTCCTAAAAGTTCTAATTTACTTAATTCATTATTTATGAATCGAATATCCGCAGGTAATTGTTGAATCAATAATTGTTGTACAGGCATATCCATTTGTAGTTTACGCTTTTGAATTTCTTTTCCTATATAGGCTGCTTTACTAGCTTCATCCAAAGCAGAAAATTGAAGCACTTTACAATGCTTTTGCATCATTTTAACAATCTTTTTTCGTGTATCTAACTTTTCAAATGTTCCTGTAAAAATAAAGATTGTGCTTTCCAATGGATTTTCTAAATATTGCATAAGCTCTTGAACATCTATATTCGTTTGATCATTGGTACTTAAAAAGTTTGCATGATCTACTACAATCACTTTTTTATTAGAAAAAAGCGGAATCGTCATAGCTTCTTCTAAAATCTCTTGCAAAGAATGTTGAAGAGCATTATAAGTAATGGTATCTAGCCCTTCTTCATTATACTTACATATAATACGCTTTTTTTCTTGTTCTAATAAACACTGTTCTTCTCCATACAATATATAGTTCATCCAATCACCTATTTAATTATACCAAATTCTTTATTAGCAGTTCTATAAAAGTTAATAAATTTACTAAATTTAATTTGTATCGCTCCATGCTCTGCAGTACAAAGAGTATGAATATTCTCTTGTTTTAGAGAATTCAAAACCTCTGGATGAGGATGCCCATAAAAATTATTACGTCCTGCAGAAATAAGGCCTAATTGAGGCTGTATTTCATGTAAGAAAGGTAGTGATGAGCTTGTTTTACTACCATGATGTCCAACTTTTAAAAGATCTACTTGTAACAAAGGATATTGTTTTAAAATCTCTTTTTCAACTTCTATTCCAGCATCTCCCATAAATAAAACATTCATACCATACAATTCACTAAAAAGAAGCAAGCTGTTTTCATTTTTATCTTCCCACTTTAAATCAGGCAGTAACATAGCAAATTCTACATTCCCCAATATAAGCTTTTCTCTTTTTTCCAAAACGACTTCTTCTATTTCAATAAGCTCTTCTAATTGACTCAATCCCCCACTATGATCAAAATCATCATGTGTAATAACAACATAATCCAATTTATGAATTCCTTTCTTCCTTAAAATAGGATAAATAATATCTTGTGGAATATTTTTCTTTTGATTTCCTGCTACATCAATAAGCATAGCTCCTTGATGAAAAGGCAGAGTAATTAATGCACTATCCCCTTGGCCTACATCAATAATCAAAATTTCTCCAAAAGGATTTATATAAGGATACAGTTGTGTAAAAAGAAATAAGCAAACTAATATGCATATATCTTTTTTCTTTTGATAGCTGATATACTTTAATGTAAAGTAAAACCAAGCACATTGCCACACACTAGTAGACGAATAATAAAAAGTTAAACTTTCTATCCCTTCTGTAAAAGAACATACTGTCGTGTATAAAAAAATTAAAATATGAAGAAGAAAAGGAAAGATAGCACTACACCATGCAAGAAAATATAATATGCCATAAAAGATTCGAAAGATAGGAAATAGTGCAATTTCTAATAAATTCACTGATCCATAAAAATAAAACTGTATAGGTATGCAAACAAGATAAGTAATTATAAAAC
>CAMWMY010000125.1 GCA_947175465.1 uncultured Erysipelotrichaceae bacterium
GATATGAATGAAATGAAATATGATTGGTAAAAGAAAACCTATTTCATAAATCATATAAGGAAATAAGCATATACAAATATACATACTTAATCCCAATCGATCTTTTTCATCATAGTTTATAAAAAATAAAGACACAAGCTGAAAGCAAAGCATTCTTTTAAAAGTTGTTGTAAAAGTGGTAAAAAGCGCTATAATTCCTAATATGCCTATCGAAATAATTTTTGAAGTGTGTGTAGAAAACCAAAAAGATAATACTTTTTGACTCCATTTCATCAATGTTTGCATATGAAGGCCACTTGAAGTAATAAAAGTGCTCTCTTCACCTGCTTTTTTAATTCCAAATAATAAAGCTAAAAGAATAGAGGAATTCGTTATTTGTGAAAGGTGAGCAATATGAGAATAAAACCATGAACGTAAACTCTTCCCTCTTTGAAGAAGTTGAAAATTTTTTACTTGAACTTGATAATATATCTTATGATTCTTTGCCCAAGTAGGAAAATGAAACTCCCCAAAATTATGATAGCTTTCTATTTTTTCATAGCTTCCTTCTACTGTAATAATATCTCCATAATTCACATTTTCTAATCCATATAGTAAAACTTTTTGCCTACCTATAGCCCCTATAGCATATTGCTCTTTAAGAGAGACAATTTTTAAAATATTGCTTTCTGGCATAGGGATTTCCTGTTTATAAGCAATGGCAATCCCCCATATAACAGTTAATAATATCAGAAATAGGAAATGTCCTTGATGGAAATGTTTGAAATGAAAAATGCCAAATAACATAACCCATAATAAAAAATAATGAGGAAAATAAAGAATACATAAGGAAGCAATGCTTAAAAATAGCCATTGGCCTTTCATAAAGTAATATCATCCTTAATTTTCTCAAAAAGTTTTTCTCCTATTCCTTTGACTTCCATAATATCTTCTAGTGATTGAAATGGTGTATGTTCACGATGCTCTATAATTCTTTGTGCTACTTTTTCTCCTATTCCTTTTAATGTCATTAACATCTCTTTTGATGCAGTATTGATTGATATTTTTTCCTTTTCTTGTATCTTCGGTATGATAATGACTGCTTTATTCTCAATATTTTTCGTAAGATTCATGCTGGATGTATCTCCATATAGTGATAATCCACCTGCTGTATCAATTAAATCTTCTATTGTTGCATTCCATGCAATTTGATATACTCCTGGAAACATCACTTCTCCTTTAATTTCTACTTCTTTGATATCTTGCTCATATTTTGATAAGTCCACATATTGATAAGAAGAAGAAACTAGATAAAGTATAAATATAATAAAAATGACTTTTTTCATATAGATCATCCTCTTCTCTCTATACGTAAAAAAGTCATTTATTCCTTTATTTTAAATCGATAATTTGTACTTGATATGGTTCATCAATATTATCAACCGTAACAATATCATTTACTTTATGATCCATTAATGCTACAGCAAGTGGTGTAATATTCGAAAGCTTTCCATTCAAAGGATCCGATTCGATACTACCAACGATAGTATATTCTTCCTCTGTTTGATCACTTAAATCAAGAATCTTAACTGTTGAACCTAAAGCTACTGATCGTTTAGTATCACTACTGTGATCTTCATCAATAATTTCAACATTCGCAATCATTGCTTCTAATTCACGAATTCTTGCCTCTACACGTGCTTGGTGATCCCTAGCAGCATCATAATCAGCATTTTCACTAAGGTCCCCTTGTGCTCTTGCTTCTTGTAATTCTTGAATTACTTCTTTTCTAACAACATGAATTAAATGCTCTTGTTCTTTTAATAATTCATCTAATCCTTCTTTAGTAACTAAAAACTTGTCTTGAGCCATATTTTCACTCCTATCGTTTACTTATTATACTATATTCTCTATTATAATTCCACTTCTTTTTCCAATCTATAAAAGGAAGTATAATTTCTTTGCTTATCTTAAAATCATCATTGAAAACTCTTAGCGTAAATATTTATTTACATTACGCTCATGTTCTTCATATGTTTTAGCATAATATACAGTATTATCCCCATAAATATCAGCCATAAAATATAAATAATCATGTTTTTCTGGGAATATTGCGGCTTTTAATGCTATTTCTCCAGGATTTAAAATAGGTCCTATAGGAAGCCCAGGATGGATGTATGTATTGTAAGGAGAATCAATTCCTACATTTGTTTCACACTCTTCTGGTTTATCATAATCATATAAGGCATAACAAATTGTAACGCTTGATCCAAGTGTCATATTTTTATCTAAACGATTTTTAAATACACCTGCGATTTTATACATATCTTCTTCTAATTTAGCTTCGTATTGTATCATAGAAGCAAAGGTAACAATTTGATGTACACTCATTCCAGTCGCTGCAATATCGTTTTTATATTTCGCATATATTGTAGCAAAATGATCTAAAAAAACTTCGGTAATTTCTTCTTTTGTAGCATTTTTAGCAAAATGATACGTCTCAGGGAATAAATATCCTTCCAATTTCACACGATAATTAGAATTCAAAATATCTTCACTTAAAAAATCATATTTCGCTATTAATGTACGTAAATATGTCTCGTCATTCCACAATGCAAGCAATTCTTTTGCTGATACTCCTAAGCGATTCTCCAATTCTTGCGCAATTTCTTTTGCCCATAACCCTTCACGAAAAGTAACTAACAATGAATTTTGGCTTGATTGATTTGCATCATTTAAATAAGACAATATTTCTTTTGTACTCCAAGAAGAATCTAATTCAAAACTTCCAACTTTAATATTATGTAATCCATTCCATTTCGCATATAATTTAGCGACCATTGCATTTTTAATAATTTTTTTATCTTCTAGTCTTTTTACTACCGATTGAATATTATCCCCTTCTACAATTTCAAATGTAATACTTGTACTTACAGATGATACAGGTTGTAAATTCACTTGATAAAATAAAAAGCTAGATAACATAATCACAAGAATCAAAAAAAGGCTAATTAATAAAATTAAAAGCTTACGATTATTCTTCGCTCTCTTCATCTTCAAATGCTCCAATAATTTCTTCTATCATATCCCATTCTTCTTGTGTTTCAATTGGTAATAGATTTCCTACTTCATCATAAATCGATGCAAATACTTCACTATCTTCTCCTAGATGTTTGAAAACGACATATTTTTTATTTCTTGAATCATCTTCAAATGTAAATAAAATTTCCATTTCTTGCTCATTGCCGTGTTCATCTTGTACAAATAAACTTGTTGATGTTATCATTCTCTTCCTCCTATGAAATAAAATTAAGATTCCCTTTATTTTGACTATCCAAATAACTCTGTAAAATTTGAACAGCAGCCATTTGATCAATTATTTTTTTTCGTTTTTTCCTAGAAACATCTGCAGCAATTAAAATTTTTGAAGCCGCAACAGTTGTTAAACGCTCATCCCATAAAATAACTTCTAAACCCAAATCTTCTAACTTTCTTTTAAAGGATAAGGAGATTTCTCCCCTTATCCCAATATCACCATTCATATGTTTCGGCAGTCCTAAAACAACACTTTTCACTTGAAATTCTTGTATGTATTTTTGTACTAAAACACAAGCCTGATCATAATCATCCTCTTGAAAACGAATAGTTTCCACAGGGCGTGCAATCATTTTTAAAGTATCGCTCACACTGACTCCTATCGTTCGACTTCCTAAATCTAAACCTAAAACTCTCATTTTTTCTCTTCCAAATAAGCACGTACAAGCTCTTCAATAATTTCATAACGCTCTACACCTTGAATAATCGAACGTGCATTTTTATGAGAAGAAATATAAGCAGGGTCATTTGAAATTAAATATCCTGCTAATTGATTTACAGAATTATACCCACGCTCTTCCAATGCTTCTTTTACAAGTCGTAAAACATGTTTAATATTATCACGGCGAAGATCATCTGATTTAAACGCCATTGTTTCAGTAATATCTCTCATCCTATTACCTCCTTTTCCCTTTTATTTTCTGTTTCTATTGTAACGTAAATATTTAAAAATTTAAAGACTAATCCCAAGTTTATTTTTTATAATTGTGAAAGCCTCTTCTACTTTCGCTATATTTTTTCCTCCTGCTTGTGCTAAATCAGGGCGTCCTCCCCCTTTTCCATCACAAATAAGAGCAGCTTCTTTTACTAGGTCTCCACATTTAATCCCTGCATCGATTGCCTTTTTTCCAGCTCCTGCAACAAATATTACTTTATCTTCTACAACAGAGGCAAAAAAGCATACACAATCTTCTACTTGGCTTTTCATATTAGCAATAATATCTTTCAATCCATTTGCATCAATTCCATCAAGACGCTCTATTAAAATAGGAATTCCATTTACTTCTTGCATATTATTTTTAAGCTCTTTTGATTTGATTACCATGAGTTGCTCTTGTAATAAACCAAGCTCTTTTTTCAATGATGCATTTTCATCAATCACTTGTTTTACTTTTGCTTCTACTGCTGAAATTCCTTTTAACTTCAATTCTTGAGCAATTCTTTTTAATATTTGTTCTTCTGCTAAAAACTCTTCATAAGCTGCCTTTCCTGTTTTCGCAATAATACGGCGAACACCAGAACCTACACAACTGAA
>CAMWMY010000126.1 GCA_947175465.1 uncultured Erysipelotrichaceae bacterium
CATCCTTTTTTTTTTCAAGCATTCTACGGCATAGTCTATTCGATTTAGTCTCGTTGGCTAGGAGATGTGTATACTATACAGGAAGATAATCATGTATTGATTGTTGATCCAGGGAGTTATTCAAAAAAAATAATTGCATCCATCCATGAACAGCAAGGAGTTGTAGATGGTATTCTTTTAACTCATGCACACTTTGATCATATAGCAGGTGTTGATGCTTTCGCAAAAGAATATAAATGTCCTGTATATATGAATCTTCTTGATAAACCTTTATTAAAAGATCCTCTTTTGAATTTCAGTAAAGGAGCAGGGATGAAAGAAGTTATCGTACAATCCCCTGTAAAAAATATCCTGCCTGGAGAGCATACTATCGGTAAATTTTCTTTTACTTTTGTAGATGCACCAGGACACTCAGAAGGGAGTTCTCTTATTTTATGGCATGATATTTTGCTAAGTGGAGATGTTTTATTTAAAGGAAGTATTGGTAGAACGGATTTGCCTACTTCTAATAATGGTCAAATGAAACAAACGTTAAATAAACTTAAAACATTAGATCCTCGATTACAAGTGTATCCAGGGCATGGAGATGCTACGATATTACAAGATGAACTTTTATTGAATCCTTATTTAAACTGGTAATACCAGTTTTTTTATTTAGGCTAGGGAAAGTTTTTGTTTTTTTCGAATATATGGTAGAGGTGATGATTTCCATGAAAGAAAAGCTTGAATATTTGCTTTATTTAGCACAAGAGCACTATGCTACTGATATTCATTTTATTGTGCAAAAAGATCAAGTATTAATAAGTATGCGTAGCTTACAAGGAATTGAAGATATACAAGAAGAGATATTTGATATCGCTTTTTTTAATTATTTAAAATATTTGGGGAATTTAGATTTAGCCAACCATATGAAGCCGCAATCTGGGCAATTTCAATATACTTATAGAGGAAAACAACTCAATTTTCGACTTTCCCTTCTTTCTACTTTAACCATGCAAACAGGTGTCTTACGAATTTTAAATAACCATCATTTATTAAAAGTTCAAGATTTAACGATTCAGCAGCATTGTATTCATAGCTTTTTACAATGGTCCAGGTTTCGCAGTGGCCTTATTATATTATCTGGTCCTACAGGTTCAGGAAAATCGACAACTCTCCATGCACTTTTGCATCAAATTGCTAATAATCAAAAATTAAAAGTTATATCCTTAGAAGATCCAATTGAGATACATGATGATAGTTATTTACAGCTCCAAATTAATGAAAAAGCTGATTTTACTTATGAGGAGGGAATTCGTCAACTTCTTAGACATGATCCTGATGTTATTATGATTGGGGAAATTCGTGACAGCAATACTGCAAAGATGGCTTATCGCTGTGCATTAACTGGGCATATGGTATTTTCCAGTATTCATGCGAAAAACTGTTCAGAAGCAATTAAACGTCTTATTGATTTAGGAGTATCTAAGGAAGATTTAAAAGATACACTTACTGCTGTAAGCTCTCAAAGGTTATTTCAAATAAAGGGTAAGAAAGAAAGGACTTGCATATATGAAATATTGGAAAAAGAAGATCTTGCCTATTATATGCTCAATGGAAAACATAAAAGAGAGCATAAGGATATTTTTGAAGAAATTCAAACAGCTGTTAAACAAGGATTTATCTCTGCCAACGAAGCCCAATGTGATCTTGGCTTTCTCTATGAATGAATGGAAAATGCTTTCAAAATTAATGATGAAAGGTTATCCATTTCTCACCTGTTTAGAACTTTTGGGAAAAGATCACCATAAGCTTATTTCTCAATTGGAAAAAGGGGAAAAAGTGCAAGACATTCTGTTAAAAAATCAAAAAGGTTCTTTTTATGAACATTTATCTTTTTTTCTTTCATTAACTTCACTTCCTATCGCTATTCAAGCTTCTATACAGCTGTATGAATTTTTTGATAATTGGAAAAAAAGATGGAAAAAACAATGTAGTTATCCTATTTTTATGTTTCTTTTTTCTTATTTTATCATGCTATTTTTTATTATTTTTATCATTCCTCAATTACTCCAAAGTTTTCAACCTGAAAATATGGGTATTCTTTTTTCTTTTCTATTATGGTTTGTAAAAGTTTATTGTATATTTATTGCCATCGGTATTTTAGGAGTCTTTTTTCTTAGCATTTATATGAAGTATTTTTATAAAGAGAAAATGATGATGAATATATTACGTATTCGATGGATTCAAGAATATGTTGTCTATATCTTAGCAGGATATTTACGCGAGCTTGATTTACAAGGAGTTTCTACCCGAGAGGCTTTCCAATTTTTATTGCAATTAAAGGCACCTCTTTTGTTACATTATATTATTCAAAAAATTGATAAAGAACTTTTACAAGGAAAAGAGCTATTAGAAGCTATTCAGGATACCTCTATCTTTTCGACTAATTTTTGTTTATGTTTTCGGATAGGACAAAAAACAGGAACATTAGCAGAAGCACTTATGGAATATATGCAATTACAAGAACAATCATGGTTACAAATGTTGAAGAAAATGAGTATTTTTATTCAGTGTATTGCCTATAGCTTTGTGGCTATTATGGTTATTCTAGTATACCAAGTAATGTTACTACCCCTTGAGATGTTAGAGATGATGTAAAGTTATGATGAGGTGAAACAATATGAAATCAAAGGGATTTACTATTTTAGAAATGATTATCGTATTATCCATTATTGCTTTAATATTTTTATTGACATTGCCTAATATTCAACAAAAGCAAAAAATCATTCAATCTAAGGGATGTGAAGCACTTGTGGAAGTTGTTAATGCACAGGCCTTACTTTATGAAATTGATACCTTATCACCACCTAATAGTATTCAAGATTTGATTCAAGGTGGATATTTGAAAGAAGCGCAAAGAAGATGTCCAAATGGAGACATGATTGAAATAGTGAATGGAGAAGCGCATGTGCAATAGAGGCTTTACTTTGCTAGAAACACTTTTTATGTGTAGCATCCTTACTTTTATGTATGCCTTTTTTGTATTTAAAAGGCCTGTTTCTTCCACCAGTCTTATCCCTATTGTATATCAAATAAAAGAGATTTTATTACAAGAACAATTAACAGCAATTCATCAAAAAGAAACAAGAAACATTGAAATAAGTGAAAATCGTATAGAAACAAGCGATAAAAGCCTCTTCTTTCCAGCAGGAATATGGGCTGATGTACATTCGATTACATATTTTCCAAATGGAAATATTAATCAAGCGAAATCCGTATGTTTTTATAATACAAAAACGAAACTATGTTTAGTTTTACAATTGGGGAGTGGACAAATTGCAATACGATAAAAAAGGAAACATATTAGTAGAATCACTCCTATTTTTATTAGTTGTAATCTGTATGATACAAGTTGTAAGTATGATGTCTCATGTACATTTTAAGCTGAATCAAAGCTTCGAAAGGGATTGTTTTTATAATGAAGAAATACAAGCGTTATACTTTGCAAATAACGAATGATGGATTTACACTTGTTGAAACGATATTTTCCTTTCTTGTATCATCGTTATGCCTAGTACTACTAGCAGGATTTATCTCTCTTCTTCCTCCTATGATGGAGGATACGTTTTATATAGAAGATCGTATAGGGATTTTACAAGTGAGAACGATTCTTGCACAGAGTAGAAATATTCGTGTATTTCCTACAGAAATACACTTTCAATTTCAAAAGGAAGAGGTACAATTTCGACTTTTAAATCAAAAACTTGTAAAACAAGTAGGATATGAGATATTTTTACAAGGAATTGAAGATAGCTCATTTTATATGCAAAATCGCTGTATATATTTGCAGTATACAAAAAATGAAAAAACTAATGAAGTGGTGTTATATTGTGAATAAAAAAGGCTTTTTTAATTTATATGGAATATGGTTATTAAGTTTTCTTCTATTATGTGCCAATGTCCTTTCTTACAGAGTTATCACTTTTTTTCAATATCAAAAAACAATGGAAAATGAAGTGTTGTATCTTTTTATTATCCAACATGTCAATCAGCAGTTATATGATCTTTCGAAAAAGCAAGAAGCAAATGATATTTCGCAAGAAGAGGAAGAAGATAACATAGAGCCTATAGAACTCTTTCCTTTTAAAGAGACACTTTTTTATCAAGGAAATGCAATTCACTTACTTTATGAAGAAGAATTTGTTTATGTAGAATTTTATAAAGAAGCCAAGCAATGCAAATTTCAAATTCATTATGAAAAAGATCAATATTTTATTATGAAAGTTGAATATTAGATGAATGCTTGTGCTTTTTTATAAGGAATTTTTTGCATATAACTGAAAAATAAAGCCATATTAAAAGTAGGATGGTGAGTGTGATGTTAGCAGTAATTACTTCTACATTAGCATATTTATTTTTTGTTCTTCTGGGAATTGTTTGCATGTTTATCGATTATGATGCTTTTTATTTTCTTCCTTTTTTCTTCCATTTCTTATATCTTCTTAACTTTATTTTCTTTATAAACTTCCTTTACTTATGACATATACATACACATACACATATACAAACATGATCCTGATACACAGATGCTCCTGATACAAACACATACACACATACAC
>CAMWMY010000127.1 GCA_947175465.1 uncultured Erysipelotrichaceae bacterium
GCATAGTATAAAGCATAAGATTCGTACAATTTGTCGCAAAAAAAGATAGATTAGCAAAATCTATCTTTCTTCTTATATAATGATTAAAGTTCTATTTTCTCAAGATCTCCATATCCAATTTCGGTTGGTGTTTCTCTCCCAAAAAGAATGGTCATTACAACAGCAATTTGCGTATCATCATGAAGTTCTTCTACATTCCCTTCAACACCTGCAAAAGCTCCAGATAAAATCTTTACACGATCTCCTACTTTAAAATCAATTTGTATTTTGCGATCGCTCATTCCTAAACGACGTAAAATTGATTCAATTTCATCTTCAGCTACTGGGAAAGGTTTTGCCCCTCCTCCACTAGATCCGATAAATCCAGTAACTCCTGGTGTATTACGCACAATATACCAAGCTTCATCACTCATAATCATTTCTACAAATAAATATCCTGAAAATAAATTCTTAACTTTTTCAACTTCTTTTCCATTTTTATACTCAATTTCTGTTACTTCTGCAACAACGATACGAAACAAACAATCTTGTAAGCCCATTGTTTCTACACGACGTTGCAAGTTTTCTTTTACACGATTTTCATGTCCTGCATATGTATTTACCACATACCATTCTTTTTTTCCTTCTGCCATGATGACCTCCTAAAACCCAACAATTGTCAAAAATCCGGAAGCAATCAATTCACACACAACAAAAAATAAACCAAATGCAACCGTAAACATAATAACTATAAAACTATTTTTTGTTAAATCTGATAATTTAGGCCAACGAATTCTTCTAATCTCTGATTGAATACCTACAATATTAAACCATTTCATTACGCTCTCTCCTTATTTTGTCTCTTTGTGAACTGTATGTTTACCACATCTCTTACAAAATTTACTTAATTCTAAACGCTCTGTATGCGTTTTTTTATTTCTACTTGTTGTATAATTACGAGAAAGACATTCGGTGCAAGTTAATATAACCTTTTCATTCATATAAAAACACCTCTTTCTTATGCTTATTTACTTTATCATAAAGTACTCTTATAGTCAATCAAACCTTTTTTCTTTCGTACCTTCTGTAAAATATTATCCACTTTTTTCGTAGAAATATGTAAATCTTGTGCAATTTCTCGATAACTATAGCCTTCATAACGCAAATGGAATACTTTTCTTTCAATATCAGAAAATTGCTTTTCAAAACATTGTTTTATTTTCGATATTTCTTCTAAACGAACAAGCCAATCAGCATCTAATGATGGATCTTGGTTCTCAAGTGTATCTACAAGATAGGTATCACTCGTTTCACAAACTTGATAATCTAATGAAAGCATATTCCCAAACTTCTCTTTACGTAAGCGATCAATAAAAGCATATTTTAATTTCATAAGATAAAAATTATAAAAAGATAACTTTTTATCGAAGCGATAACACTGTATGGCTTCTAATAAAATAATAAGCGATATTTGATAAATCTCAGTATGATCATTATAACGATAGCAATAATAAGCTTTATATTTTCTTATAAATTGTAAAATAACCCTATGGTATTTTTTCATTAATAAATGTAAACCTTCATCATCTTTTTGATGTATATAATATAAAAGTTCATAATCATTGCAATTATTATACACTCCATATCCTCCCTATAAAGGATTTCGTTGATGTAAAATTTGATATAAAAGAATTCCGCACGCTACTGATGCATTTAAGGATGATATTTTCCCCATCATAGGTAACTTTACACAATAGTCACAGTTTTTTCGTACAAGAGAAGAAATACCAAATCCTTCAGATCCAATAACTAGTACACAAGGTACATCGTAATGACCCTCTCGATAATCCTTAGCTTCACACAAATCTGCACCTACAACCCAAAATCCTTTTTCTTTTAATTGTTTTATTGTTTGTACTAAATTGGTCACAATCGCCACTTTTACAGTATCAATAGCCCCTGTAGATACTTTAGCAACCGTAGGTGTAAGCTTGACATTCCGGTGTTTACTAAGAATAACGCCATCAACGCCAGCACAATCACATGAGCGTAAAATAGCTCCTAAATTATGAGGGTCTTCTAATCCATCTAACAATACAAGAAGCGGTGTTTTTCCTTGTGGTATAGCAGCTAAAATAGTATCTATATCATACGTTTTATAATCATCGATTAAAGCTGCAACCCCTTGATGACGAACCTCTTTGAATTTTTTATCCATTTGTTTACGAGTAAACATCACTACTTTGACTCTTCGCTTATGTAATAAATCATTCATTTCCTTATCTTGTAGTCCTTCTACAAGCAAAACCTCATAAATCTTTTTCTCTTCCTTCAACAATTGTTTTACAGTGTTCTTTCCATAAACATATTGTGTCATACATACTCTCCAATCTTTTGAATCGCTTCCCAAAGCTCTTCTAAGCGTTCCCATCTCTTTGTCAAATACAAATATCCCCAAACAGCTTCTAATCCGGTAGACATGCGATATGTCGATACACTTGCATTTTTCGCAATAGAAGAAGATTTCGTATTTCGACCTCGTAAAATAATTTTTTGCTCATCTTCATTAAAAAAATCTTGTTCTTGTAATTTTATAAGAAAATGAGCTTGGGCTTTTGCACTGACCCAAGCAATACTTTTTTGTTGTAAAACATTCGGTTTTTGGTAACCTTGTAAAATTAACATCTCTCTTACCTTTAAAGACATAATGGCATCGCCAATATAGGCAAGCGTTGTTCCATTATATGGTACAACTTCCATTATAAAAGGCCTCTTTCCATAAGCGTATTACGAAGTTTATCGGCAGTTTCAAAATCTTTCTCTTTTTTAGCTTCTTGCCATTTCATATACAATTGTTTATCTTCTTCTTCTAGCACAATACGATCGATTTTAATACCTAATACACATAATATCATTTCCAATGTTTTCACAATTTCTTTTACACGTGTAATATCTACTTCTCTTTGACGAAGTGTTGTATTTAAACTTTTCACTGTATCAAAAAGCGCCGCAAAGGCATTAGGCGTATTCAAGTCATCTTCCATAGCCTCTATAAAAGGTCGATAAAGCTCTTCATCATAAGCTTCTTCAATACTTGTGTTTGCTAAAGCAATTTTGACATACGCTTGCTTCATACTATTTTTTAGCTTCTCTAATTCTGTTTTAGCCATTTCAATCGTTTCTTCATTAATATTTAAAGGACTACGATAATGTGTACCAAGCATTACCCAACGAAGTACATTTCCTGATATTTTTTCAATCATATCTTTGGCCCAAATTACATTCCCCAAAGATTTTGACATTTTTTCTCCTTCAATATTCACCATTCCATTATGCATCCAATAATTAGCAATCGGATGGTGGTGAACAGCTCTAGATTGCGCAATTTCATTTTCATGGTGTGGGAATTTTAAATCCATTCCTCCTCCATGAATATCAATGCGTCCTTCACCAAATTCTTGTTGAATCATAACAACACATTCTGTATGCCATCCTGGTCTTCCTACTGACCAAGGAGATTCCCACTTAATTCCTTCTTCCGTTTTCTTCCATAAAGTAAAATCAAGTGCATTTTCTTTTTTACTATTTTCATCAATACGTGCACCTACCATCAAATCTTGAACTTGCTGATTTGATAAATGCCCATATTCATCTACTTCATTCACACGGAAATATACATCTCCATCTTTTTCATACGCATACCCTTTTTCCACTAACAACTTAATAAAATCAATAATAGCATCCATCGTTTGTGTAACACGAGGAGCAGCATCTGGCATCTTCGCATGTAAAGCACAACGATCTTGATTATAAGCTTGAATAAACTTTTCACTTACCTCTTGCTCACTAACGCCCATTTCTTTAGCCGCTTTTATAATTTTGTCATCAACATCTGTATAATTTGATACCATTTTTACTTGATATCCAATTGCTTCAAATGTGCGTCTTAAAGTATCAAAAACTATAATTGGTCGAACATTTCCAATATGTGGATAATTATATACTGTTGGACCACAAACATATATACTTACATGTCCATCTTGAATGGGTTGAAACACTTCTATTTTATTATGCATACTATTAAATATTTTCATTATTATTCCTCCTATATCATAAAAAAAAGCAAAATACAAAGACGCTTCCGCGCGATTCCACTTTGCTTGAACAGGTTTCTTCTCCTTATTCGTTAACGCCGAAATACGTTTTTTTCTACTTATCGAAAAATCCCTAGAAGGGGCATTTCCTTATATTTATCATCAGTTATTTCCACCAACAAACTGTCTCTATTATGCATCCTATAAGTACTTATCCTTCATATTCAGTTTCTATTTCCATATATTTTTAGTATAGCAATTTTCTCCTCATATTTCAAATCTTTTTCTCCTCTCTCTTACCATATGCACATCTTTCAAAAAGGAAATCACAAATATCTTTTTTCATCTTTCTTTAAAATACATAACCTATTTATATATACGTATTTTTTTTAAAATCTCCTAAACATTAAAATAAAAAGCAGTATTTATCAAACATAAAGAAAAGATGTAAATATTATCTCTCTTGACTTCTTACATATGTTATCTAGACATAGCAAAGATACTGGATAGCACCATTCAAA
>CAMWMY010000128.1 GCA_947175465.1 uncultured Erysipelotrichaceae bacterium
ATAATATACACCCTCATCTTATTATGTATATTATAAAAAAAGACTAGAGAAAAAGCAAATTTCCATCTTTTCTTCTTCCCTATAATAAATTTATTTTCTTATTTATTTAAACTTACCTCTACATTCTAACTACTGTTTTATTCGCACTTTTTTAAGATCAAAAAGATACAACTCATTAGAAGTATTTTTTTCAAACACCTCTATCCCGTTGCACCTTTTTTTATTTCTATCTTCTATTTTCGTTATGAGTTTGCTTCTAGCAATGATTCCTCTTGTGCATTGCTATCTGTATGCTTTGGTAACTTTATCCATAGTTATTCTCTCCAATCACCATGAGCATTCATACAATTAGCACTACTTACATTTGATTTGTTTCTCAACCATGTTCCCCCTTCAAAGATTTCTTTATTAAACTTTCCTAGCAGTTAATTCTGATGCATAGCTTATACTTCCTTCATAACTCATAAAAAATAGAGAAACCTAAGTACAAAATCACTCTATAGTAGTAAAAAGAATTGGTCAATAACAAAAAGTTAATTTAAAAGTAATTTATAAAAAAACGAAAAAAGCTATAATCTCATAAAGGGTTTTCCAATATCTAGAACCCCACTATACTATTATAGCTTTTTCACTCATTAAATACTTATAAAAAATATAATTAACTATCAAATAAAATAAATAGTTTTTCCCATATTTCTTCTCTATTTTCTTTCGTAGTTGCGGAAAATGGAAAGATAACTTCATCTTCTGTTAATGCTAATGTTGATTGAATTAAATCTAATTGTTTTTTACGATAACTTTTTTTTACTTTATCTATTTTCGTAGCTACGATAATACTAGGTAAATGATGATAACGCGCAAACTCTAACATGAGCTTGTCATCCTCCGTAGGTTTATGGCGTGCATCTACTAATAAGACAAGGCCTTTTTTTTGTAAACGTTCGCTAAAATAATCTTCCATCATTTCTCCAAAGCGTATCAGTTGCTGTTTAGATAAATTCGCATATCCATATCCTGGTACATCAACAAACATATATTTATCATCTAAACTGAAAAAGTTTAAAAGCCTCGTTTTTCCTGGTGTATTTCCAACATAGGCTAATTTTTTTCTTCCTACCATAGCATTGATAAAGCTTGATTTTCCGACATTCGATCTACCTGCTAATACAATTTCTGGTAATAAAGTTTCTGGCCATTCTTTTTTTGAAGGTGCAGAAATAACTAGTTCTGCTTTTTGAAATGTAATCATTTAGCTACGAGTGCTACTTTTAAAACATCAGAAACTTTTTCTACAGGAATGAATTCCATACTCTCTTTTACAACCTCAGGAATATCATCCATATCTTTCACATTAGCTTTTGGAATTAGAACCGTCTTAATTCCACATCGATGCGCAGCCATAGATTTTTCTTTCAATCCACCAATAGCTAACACATTTCCTCTTAGCGTAACTTCACCTGTCATTGCAACATCTGCTTTCACAGGAATATTCGCTAATGATGATACAAAAGCTGTCGTTAAAGTAACTCCTGCACTTGGACCATCTTTAGGTACTGCTCCTTCAGGAACATGAATATGGAAATCACGATTTACAAAGATTTCAGGTTGGATATTATACTCTTTTGCATTGGCACGCACATAATCAAAAGCAATCGATGCACTCTCTTTCATAACATCTCCTAATTGTCCTGTAATATTTAATTTTCCTTTTCCTTCAAAATGTGTTACTTCTATTTGAAGGATATCTCCACCAAAAGATGTATATGCTAAGCCATTTACAACTCCAACTTGATCATCTTGCTCACGTTTACCATATTCAAATTTATTATTTCCTAACCATTCTTTTATTAATTTTTGTGTAAGTTTAATAGAACGTTTTTGATCTTTTAAAATAGATACAACACTTTTACGACAAATTGTCGCAAAGACACGTTCTAATTGACGAACCCCACTTTCTCGAGTATAGTAGCGTATCAAGTAAGATATGAGCTCTTCATCTATTTTTAATTGACTACCTTTTAAACCATTTTCTGCTTTTTGTTTAGGAATTAAATGATTTTCAGCAATTTTAATTTTTTCTAACTCCGTATAAGAAGTAAGTGTAATAATTTCTAAACGGTCTTTTAAAGCATGAGGAATATTTTCAATGTAGTTCGCTGTCGCAATAAACAATACTTTACTTAAATCATAAGGTTCTTCTAAATAATGATCAGAAAAAACAGCATTTTGTTCAGGATCAAGTACTTCCAACATAGCAGATGCAGGATCTCCTTTATAATCTGAAGCCATTTTATCAATTTCATCAATTAAAAAAACGGGATTTATGGTTCCTGCTTTTTTCATTCCTTGAATGAAGCGCCCAGGAAGGCTTCCTAAATATGTTCGACGATGTCCTCTTATCTCTGATTCATCCTTCACTCCACCTAGAGAAATCTTCACGAATTTTCGATTTAAAGCATTCGCAATCGATTTTGCAAGAGAAGTTTTCCCAACTCCTGGAGGCCCTACTAAACAAAGAATCGGTGCTTTTAAAGAATTCGTCATTTGTTTAACAGCTAAATATTCTAAAATACGTTCTTTTACCTTTTCTAATCCAAAATGCTCTCTATCTAAAATATCACTAGCTAATTGAAGATCATCATTATCTTGTGATTCTTGCCACCATGGTAAATTCATCACCCAATCAATGTATGCCTTAATAACACCTGATTCACCACTAGCTGCAGGAAGAACCTCAAAACGAGATAATTCATCTTTCACCTTTTGCTTAATATGATCTGGATAAGGATTTTGTTCCAACTTTTCACGTAGCGTATCTACTTCTCTTTCAATATCTACGCTATCTCCTAATTCTTCTTTAATTACACGCATTTTTTCTCTTAAATAATATTCTTTTTGACTTTCTTCAATACGTGCTTTTACTTGTTCATTAATTTTAGAATCAATTTTAGCTAATTCTTTTTCACTCTCAATTTCTTGCAAAATTAAAAATAGACGATCATTTACCCCAAGTGTTTCTAATAACTCTTGTCTTTTTTCAACTGAAAAAGGAAAGAATTGTGACACTTGATCTGCTAATTGAGGAGCAGATATTCCTGTTGCTAATTCTTTAATTAAATCTTTCGGTATATTTTGAGCAATTACTTCCATTTCTTCAAATTGTTTTGCAATTTTTCTTACTAAAGCAAGCTCTTCCATAGGATCTTGGTGCTTATCTTCCAATGGATCTACTATAGCTGATAAAAAATCATCGCCATCTGTAATCGCACCAAGAAGTGCCCTTTTAATCCCTTTAAATTTCACACGGATATAGCCATCCAATTGACGTACATGTTTAATTTTACAAATTGTTCCAACTCTATATAAGTCAGAAACTTGCGGTTCTTCCAAAGAAGGGTCTTTTTGAGCTACTAAACATACATAGGAATCAAATTTATTCTGTGCTTCTTCAATAGCTAATTTTGATTTTTCTCTTCCAACATCAATAATAACTTCTTGCTCTGGAAAAACAACAACCCCACGTGTACATACTAGAGGTATATCATATATTATTTCTTCTAAACTTATATCCATAACCTTCTCCTTTCTTAAGGTCAAAAAAGACGCATAATACGTCCTTTTATATTACTTAGTTACTGATTCTTTAATAAGTTCTAATGATTTACGCATACGTAAGTCATAAGATACTGCATCTTGAGAAATTAGTCCTTTAATCTTGTCTACTTCCATATTATATGTTTTCGCAATATTTTCTAATTCTACCTTAATTTCTTCTTCTGAAACTTCTATCTTTTCTGCATCAGCAATAGCTTCTAATACTAAACGTACCATTACTTTCTTTTCAGCATCTTTTGCAATTTCACCACGTACTTTTTCTTCTGTCATTCCTGTTAATTGCATGTATTGATCAACGCCAAATCCTTGTGATTGTAAACGTCTAATAAAATCACGATAAAGTTCTTCAACCTCATTATCAATCATAACTTGTGGAATATCAACTTCTGCAGCTTCTACCACTTTTGTTAAAATATCATTTGTAAATTTTTCTTCTACATCTTTTTCTTTAAAGGCTTTCATATCCTTTTTCACATGATCTTTATAAGCTTTTAGTGTTTCTACACCTTCTACGCCTGCTTGTTTTACTAATTCATCATCTAACTCTGGTAATTCTTTATATTTAATTTCGTGAACAGTCACTTTAAAAGTTACTTCTTGTCCAGCTAATTCTGTAGCTTGGTATTCTTTTGGGAAAGTAACTTGAATATCTTTTGTCTCTTCAGCTTTCATTCCAATTAACTGCTCTTCAAATCCAGGAATAAATGTTCCTGATCCTATTTGTAATGGATAATTTTCACCTTTTCCACCTTCAAATGCAACTCCATCACGGAATCCTTCAAAATCAATAACAGCTGTATCATTTTCTTCAACAGTTCCATCTTCTTTTACAACTAAATTAGCAAAATGTTCTTGTAATTTTGTAAGTTGCTCATCTACTTC
>CAMWMY010000129.1 GCA_947175465.1 uncultured Erysipelotrichaceae bacterium
ATTATCTTCCCATAATAAATAAGAATTAACAGCGAAATCTCCTAATACAAATCTTTCTATTTTATACATAGCATACCTCATAAATAAAAAAGACCAAATCGGCCCTTCTTATTTTTTCTCCTTATGTAAGGATTTTTTATTACAACGTGGGCAGAATTTTTGAATTTGCATACGTTCTGGATTTTTACGTTTATTACGTGTTCCAATGTAGTTTTCTTCTCCACATTCTGAACATTTGAATGTAATTCTATCTCTCATGCTGTCCCTCCTCATTATTTGCTTTAAAATTATAACATACAATATATAAAAAAGCTAATATTTTTTAAAAAACTCTGCTAATACAGCTCCCATAATTTCATTAGAACATACATTTGATTGTAAATTCTTCACATTTGAAGAAGTTGGAGCAACACATGCAAATGCAACTTTAGGATCCTTATAAGGACCATATCCTATAATAGAAGAATTAACACTTTCTCTCCCATTAATATAGACTTCAGCTGTTCCTGTTTTAGCAGCAATATCTTGATTTATATTTTTTAGTGCAAGGTCACAAAAATTAGTATCCACACATTGTTTAAAACCTTCTTGTATACGTTGAAAATAATTATGATCGCCATAAACATCAGATAAAATATTTACTTTGTTTTCAAAAATAACAGTAGATGAATTGACATCATAAGCACTTGTTACAAGTCTTGGTTGTACTTTTGTCCCATTATTGGCAATCGTAGAAACATATTGTGCTAATTGCAAAGGCGTATAAGAATCATATTGTCCAATAGCAAAGTCTAAGACTTTCCCCCCATCTTTTGAGTATCCAATAAATCCTGTTTGCTCATCTGGCACATCAATCCCTGTTAAAACACCTAAGCCAAATTGTGAATAATAATTTCTCATAAGAGCAAACGTAATCGCAGGATTTGAAATATAAAGAGGCCCATTAGGCACATAAGCACCTCCTCCTAGACGTATGGCGATATGAAACATGTAAACATTACTTGATTTCGCAAGCGATTGAATATCATTAATGGCACCATAATTCCTATAAGATGCCTTACAAGGAGTTCCAATAAAACACATCGGTGCATCCACGATAACTTCTCCTGGTTTTACAACACCTTCATTTAATCCCATATATAAGGTAGCACCTTTTACTACGGATCCTGGTGCATTAGAATCCAAATAATTCCCACTTGCATAAGAAATAATTTCCCCATCCTCTTGCATAAGCATACCACTCATAGCATAAATCTCACCTGTTTTAGGATTCATTAAAACAACAAAAGCTTTTTTATAGTCTGGGCGATTCGCATTTCTTTTTGCATTTTCTAAAGAAGCATATAAAATGTCATCAACTTTCTTTTGCAATTCAATATCAATACTCAATTGTAAATCATACCCTTTTTTTCCACTTACAATTTCTTTAAAAGTAGCAATATCTTGATCATATGTAATCTCACTTACTTTCCTAGTTCCACGCAATAAATCCTCATACTGCTTTTCCAATCCACTATAGCCTACACGCTCATTTAAAGCATAACCTTTCGCCTGATAATATTCACGATTTTCTTCAGGAAGACCTTGTGCAGTCGTAGTTACACGTCCCAATACATCACGTAATGTATTTCCATGAGGATATCCCCTTTTCCATGAACCAAAATCAACATCAAAACCCTTATACTTTTCTCTATGTTCTAATAAATAAGCAACTTGTTCATTACTTGCATCTTCAATAATAATTTTACTTTCATTATCTGGAGCTTGATCCATTAACACTTTCACAGCATAAGTACATTTCATCTTATCATCTGCTATTTCATCAATCATCTCCATCGTAATACGATCTAATTTCTTTTGTTCAATTTCTCGTTTTTCATTTTCATTTCCTTTGGATAATAAAGTATATTCCTCTTCACTTAAAAGATGGTTAGCCCAGTCCTTTTTCCCATTTTCATCTTTATGTAAAGAAATATATAAGTTTTTTAAATCAACCAAAGTTAAATGTTCCCACCCTATTTGAAAATCAACAGCAAAGCTTTCGGCCAATTCCCACTCTTCTTGTTCTGAAATATCTTTTGGTGGATAATAAATAATATCATGACTTTCTAAAGAAGAGACAAGAAGCTCTCCATTGCGATCATACATCTGCCCTCTTGGTGTAGAAGAAACCTGCTTTTTTGATGTATAAGCAACTAATTTTTCACTATATTCTTCTGTTCTTAAAATTTGAATATTAAATAATTGCAAAGCAATAAGCGAAAAAACAACAATCATAACGATTGCGAAAAATTTTAAGCGCTGATTGACAATTTTATGATAATCATATTGTTTTATAAAAACAGAGCTACTATGACGTAATCGCTCTCGATCCAATTTATATAAAAAACGAAGCATAAGAAACATCCTCCTTTTCTATCATACAATTGATTTCTTAATTTGTATAGAGCTTTCTTTTGATTTGCTAGTTATTTGTCAAGCTATTGTATATTGTTTATAATAGGAATGAGGTGAAACTATGAAAAGAGTAGAAACACGAGCTATCAAAGTTGGCAATCTACAACTTGGTGGTCAAGAAAAAGTGATTATTCAGTCTATGTGCAATACAAGGACAAAAGATATTGAGAAAACAGTTCAACAAATTTTAGATTTAGAAGCTTCAGGATGCCAAATAGTTCGAATGGCAATTATTGATTTAGAAGATGCGAAAGCTATTAAAGAAATCAAACAGAGAACACATATCCCTTTAGTTGCAGATATTCATTATGATTATCGAATGGCAATTGCTGCTATCGAAGCAGGGATTGATAAAATACGTTTAAATCCTGGAAATATTGGAAGCAAAAAAAATGTAGAAGCAGTTGTTCAAAAATGCAAACAATATCATATCCCAATCCGTATTGGAATTAATAGTGGTTCCTTAGAAAAAGATATTCATCAAAAATATGGAAAACCAACTGCTCAAGGAATGATTGAAAGTGCTAAGCGCCATGTAAAAATATTAGAAGATATGGATTTCTATGATATATGTTTATCTTTCAAATCCAGCGATCCTCAATTATGTATAGAAGTATATCGTTTAGCATCAGAAACTTTCCCTTACCCTCTTCATTTAGGTGTAACAGAAGCTGGAACCTATATTGGAAGTGCCATTAAAAGTTCAATGGCTTTAGGAACATTGTTAAATGAAGGAATTGGAGATACGATACGTATTAGTGTAAATGGTGATCCAACAAATGAGATTACAATCGTGAAACAGTTATTGAAGTGCTGTCATCTTATTCAAAACGTACCTAATTTAATTGCCTGTCCATCTTGTGGAAGAACACAATTTGATATTCAACCCATTGTAAATGAAATTGAAGAGTTTTTAAAAACAATCCATGCAGATATTGATGTGGCAATCATGGGTTGTGCAGTAAATGGCCCAGGAGAAGCAAAGCATGCTGATATTGCAATTGCTGGAGGTATTAATGAAGGATTGCTTATAAAAAAAGGAGTTGTCATTGAAAAAATTCCTCAATCCCAAATGCTCCAAAGACTAAAAGATGAAATTATAAAAATGACTTCTTAATAGTAAAAAGAAGCTATACACATGGGAAACATGTATTCCCTAAAAGCTATAGCTTCTTTTTTATTATGCAGTCTTATCATTCTACTCTACAATGATAATCTCAATTTCTTGAATTGTAATATCTTCGATCGGCTTATCATTACTTTTGGTAGCTACACTAGCTATTTTATGAACAATATCCATGCCTTCCATGACTTGCCCAAATACCGTATGCTTTTGATCCAGGTGAGGTGTTCCCCCTACTTCTTGATACTTTTGCTGTACACTAGTAGCATGTTTAAAATTTTTATTTGCAGAATTTGTCATAGATAATTGCTTATATAAACTCTCAAAATAAGTATCTTTAAATAAGCTTCCATCACTTTGTTCAACGATAAAAAATTGCGATCCATTAGTATTCGATCCAGCATTGGCCATAGATAAAGCACCACTAAAATGGTATAGTTGATCACTAAACTCATCTTCAAATGCTTTTCCCCAAATACTTTCTCCTCCCGTACCATTTCCTTTAGGATCTCCTCCTTGGATCATAAAGTCTTTGATTACACGGTGAAAAATAATTCCATTATAATATCCCTCTTTCGCATGAGTAACAAAATTTTCAACTGCTTTAGGTGCTTGCTCTGGAAATAATTTGATCGTTATATCTCCCATAGATGTTTTTATTTTCGCAAGTTGGTCTCCTGCTTGGATAGCTTCAAATTGAATAAGTGTGCTTCCTGTAGCATCGCTTTGACTACACCCACTTAAAATAAGTAAACTACTTACAACTAAAAACAATATTTTTTTCATACCTTATTGCTCCTTTATCTTTTCTTGAATATTTTCATCAAATGTTTTTTGCATTAACATTTAAATTTCAAATTTATAAGGTGGTTTATCCTCGACATAAGGTGTTTCTAAGATTTT
>CAMWMY010000130.1 GCA_947175465.1 uncultured Erysipelotrichaceae bacterium
AAATTATACATACTCATATAGATTTTGTCAAATTTTCAATCCAAATTAAAATTTAAGACTCTATTTACTATTATATTTAATTTTTTTAGGAGGAAATAATATGCAAAACACAACAGCAAGGATAAGAACTATCCAACAATGTTTAATGGAAATCAAATCATTAGACAACAACACAGCCGTGACTGAAAACTTTATTAGGTCACTATGTAAAAGTGGTAAGGTCAAGCACTTCAAATCAGGTAACAAATATCTTGTGAATTTGGACAACCTATTGAATTATTTGAACTACACTTCTGGAGGTAATGATAATGAATAAAATACAATATCTTGATTCTAATAATATAACGAAGTGTCACAACTTTAATACTCAAAATGGAAACAAACCCAAATATAAAGTTCGTATTTATAATGATAATCGAATGACTATCACATTACACGACTTTATTCCATTTAAAGATAGGGAGTTCAAACAACCTGTACCAAAAGCTAATACTAACAAACTAGCAAATAAATTTATGAGTTACAAGGATTATGTTAGACTCCTTAAATCTTGGCATAAGAAATTATGGGATAGGGATTTTGACCAAAGCAAGTGTAAGTATATTACCCTAACACTTAAAAAAGATTTAGATTATCAAAAATTTACTAAGGAATTTCGTAGATTTTTGTTATACGTAAAAAGAAAATTCGGTGAATTTGAGTATGTCCGTGCAATTGAACTACAAAAGAAAACCTTTAGATACCATATTCACGCTGTAATACAATTCAAAGATTATCCAATGCATTTTAGAAAAAGAATCATAGAAAATCTATGGGGATTAGGAATGTGCCACGTTAAACGTGTGAAAGATATATGGGCTCCATTACAATATATCACAACATTTAAAAAACAACACCGACAGAAAGATAACCCAAACTATACTTGGTTTCTTCGTGGTACAAAGGTAATTACTTGTAGTCAACACTTTGGCACAAAGATTAGTAAGGATTCTTACGAAGAAACCTATATAGACTGTGACCACCTCAAATACATTATCGACTACCATAATGAGTTGCATCGAAATAATAATGGAAAATTTGTAAGAGTTGACCAACACGTATTTTTTAACAAAAAGAAAGCAGACCTTGATACTTGTAAGGATATGATATTTATCCGTACTACTAGGGAATTTATAGAGAACAATTTTTAATTATTATAAAAGTTTTATTAAAGCCTCTCTCTTATCTTGAGGGAGGTTTTTCAATTTATTAATTATTGGTTTATCCTGCTCATAATTCATATAATCATTATAAAAAAATTCTTCTTCCGTTATTCCACATACCTTTATAATTTTCATTAAAACTTCAAGGCTTGGTAGAAAATCTTTCTTACACTCCAATCTATTGATATATCCTATATTCATATCAATATCTATGGACAACGCTTTTTGAGATAATTTTGCTTTAGTCCTAAAATAACCAATGCGATCTATAATATCCAATTTATTCATTAAAGAAGCCTCACAAATTTATATATACTTCAATTATAAGGTTGGATATGATTTATTAGGTACACCATTAACTACTTCAAATCACATTCTATGTGTAGTTTATTCGAGAATTATCGTTATATAATGTGATTTTTACTTCACAAAGGTTAAATTTAATGTTATACTATCCACATAAAACATTAATAAGGAGTATTACAATATGACAAAAGTCAAAGGTTTACAACCTATATTTACCTCTTCTAGTAAAATTCTAATTTTAGGTACTTTTCCCTCTGAAAAAAGTAGAGAAAGCGGTCATTACTATGACCACAATGGAAATAGGTTTTGGAAAGTAATTTGCGACCATTTTAGAGTACCTATACCTAATGACTATGAAGAAAAAGAAAAATTATTAAAAGACAATGATATAGCCGTTTGGGATTTAATTGATACTTGTGAAATTGACGGCTCAAAAAACTCCACAATTAAGAATCCTAAATATAACGACATACAAGAGCTGTTAAATAAGACTGATATTAAACATATATTACTTAACGGTAGAGATGCTTTTGAAATGTATGAACAAAATTTTAAGAGTTTGCTTGTTAGGTATACACTGCTCCCAAATACAAGTAGGGGCAATTTTGAGAAAAACTTTGACAAAGATAAATGGTTTAACTCTTTATGGCTTGTTAATTACTATTATCGCGAGAACGAAGTTGAACGCTATGTTAAATCAATGAATAATAACAAATCACCTTTTTACGAAACTATTAGAACTAACTCTGGAACAACCTATAAATTTGACAATTATTGGGTTTCGAGAATCGCCGTTGAGAATGGAGTATCTATTAAATCATTAACAGCAGCATTACTTATTGCGATAGAAAACGGCATATTGTAATACCAATGAATTTATTATCTCAATAAATAGCGTATAGAAAATAGTACAGATTTTCAAAAAGATTTCTGAAAGTCCCTACGATTTTGAGTAAAATCTCTTATTATATACTTAATCAAAATCTCACTTTTCCATATAAAACTCTATCTCAATATATAGATAGTGAATTTAGTAAGGAGTACATAATATGAGTAAAAACAAAAATAAACTATGTTATCCAAGAAAAAATAAATTGGGTGAGATTATAAGTTATAGATTCTTTTATAATGGAAAAGACCCTTTGACAGGACAACCAAAACAATATACAAAAACTTGGAAAGTCCCCCAAGGGCTCCCCTATAAACAAGTTGAACTTGAACGCAAGAAATATGAGATTGAGTTCATAAAGGAATGTGAAAAGAAATCCAACGGTACATTTATCTATGAAACAAATATTACCTTTGGAGAGTATTCCAAGCAATGGCTTGAAAGAATCTTAATGAGAAATGAGGAAAGTTACTCTTACTATGTAAGGTCGAAATATACATTGGAAATAATCAATTCTTATTTAGGAAATTATAAGTTAAATCAAATAAACCCTAGTATAATCCAAAGATTTTATGATTATCTTTGTGAAAGGACATATACAAAAGAAATAGTATCCGTGAAAAAATCTATACTTGAGTTGATTGATTCAAAAAATCTAAACAAAACTCAAGTGGCAAATGATTGTGGCATTAATCGACTTACTTTTCGTATTGCCTCTAAAGTAGGCAATCAAGTAAGTAAATCAACTGCCAAAGCAGTATCCCAATATTTTAACGTTCCTATTAACCAATACTTTAATGTAGAGAAACAAGAAGTTAAATTTTCAAAATCTACTAACTCTGGGATAAAAACCATACTAGGTACTATTCTTGGTGAGGCTAAAAGGCAACAATTAATTGAACACAACTATGCTTCAAGAGAATACACTAGACCTATAACAGGTACTACCAAAGAAAAAGAAATATACAATGAACAAGAAACAAGAGAATTTGTAAAAGCCGTTCTTACCGAACCCCACCCCAAGAAAAAAATTATATTCTCTTTATCAATTTTTCTAGGGTTACGCAAAGCGGAGATATGTGGGTTGAGTTGGAGTGATATAGATTTTGAAAATCACACCTTAACAATTAACCATAATAATATTTATTTTAAGGAATTTGGTATTGTAACAAAAGGAACAAAATCAAAGCATTCCAAGAGAACAATATCTATTCCCGACCAATTATTAATTATGTTATTGGAATATAAGTCTTGGTATGAAGAACAAAAGAAAAACTTTGGTGACCTATGGGAAAATACAGATTATCTATTCTTACAGGATAGTGGGAAACCTATACACCCCTGTTCGGTTAACTCTTGGTTGAAAGGGTTTGAACAAAAACACGGCTTTAAACACATACCACCACACTCTCTACGTCATACTTGTATTACTATGCAAATCAATGCTGGAGTACCTTTGAAAGTGGTTTCTACAAGGGCTGGACACTCCAATGAGAGGATTACACTTGATATTTATACTCACGCTTTAAAATCACAGGATAAACAAGCCGCTGATATTTATAACAAGTTTTTAATGGGTGTTTAGACTTTTCATTAATAATCTATATCAAATCCAATGTAAATGTGATATAGTAACCATGGACACACAAAACTGACCTAAATGTCAAGAAAAGAAATGTACAGGATATGAGCCAATAGAGTTCACAAAGAAAGGTAAGATTTCCAATTTTGATATAAAATAAGGAGCCAAATAAAAATGGATAGAATTGAAAAAGAATTAATTGAGCAAATGGAAAAAGAAGGCTATGCCTTTGAAATGGCTAATGTATCAAAGGACGACACTGGTCTACCTTATGACCTTTGGATTGATAGTATTGGCTCAGATAGGAATACCCCACATAGTCTTCCACGTCTTAAAGTAAGAATAGATGGAAAATTTATTCCTGTACTTCTTTCTGACAATCCTGATATTCCAGATAGTGTAAAAAAGGCTGGGGTAAAAGACTTCCCACATTTTTCTGAAATAAAGAAATATATTAAGGCCTATCTAGATGTATTACTTGCCCATTATAACAAAGAATTAAC
>CAMWMY010000131.1 GCA_947175465.1 uncultured Erysipelotrichaceae bacterium
ATAAAATATAATTCCATAAATAAAGTGCTATGATTATAAATTTAATCTAAAAAAAGTATCTATAATTATAGATTATATAACATTTAGTGTTGTAGAACTAGTAATCAAAAGAATTGCTTTTGGTTATCGATCCTTCACAAACTTGAAAACTAGAATTTTGCTTATTTCAAATACTATGATTCAATGTACTTAAAAGGTGATCTTTCGATCACCTCATGCTTACTTAGATTGAGTTGATCTCTTTCCACCAACACTAAAAGATAAAGAGCCAATTAAAAAGTAGATTAAACGATATACTACATCAAATCTACTTTCTATTGTTTATTATTTACCACGACGTGCTTTACGTGCAGCTTCTGACTTTAACTTACGACGAACGCCAGGTTTTACGTAAAACTCTCTTTTGCGAGCTTCAGCAAGGGTTCCATTTCTTGACACTTGACGTTTGAATCTACGTAAAGCATCATCAAGAACTTCATTTTCTTTAAGTACTACTTTCGGCATTATTTACCCTCCCTTCTGATGCAAGCAATATTATTATATATAAAAATTATATAAAATGCAACTAAAATTAATGCGTTTTCCAATTTTTACGCTTTTATTCTTCTTGTAAATCTTCAATTCCTAAATAATATTTCTGGATACATCTCTTTGCTGCTATGTGATCTCCCATCCAATCTTCTTTTCCATGCTCGCGATACATGAAAAGTTCATCACCTTTTCCTAAAATTAAAATTGTATCACCAACATTGGCTGATTCAATTGCTTGGCGAATAGCATCGTATCGATTTTCAATAAAAATATTTTTAGTATCTACAATTCCTGTACGAATTTCATTTGCTATATTTCTAGCATCTTCATCACGTGGATCATCTTCGGTAAGAATGATACTATCACAATACTTTGAAGATATCTCACCAAATAATTTTCTTTTTTTCGTATCACGCTTTCCTGCAGAGCCAAAAACACTAATAATTCTTCGGTCCTCTTTCGTAATTTGTTTTGCATATTCATATACTTTTTCTAGACCATCTGGTGTGTGTGCAAAATCGACAATAACATGGAAAGGCTGTCCTTCATCAATCTTTTCCATACGCCCTTCTATTTGTGCTAAATCACTAACATAATGAATGATATCTTCTAGTGGCATCCCTGCCTCATGCATAGCGGCCATCGCTGCTAATAGATTATACACATTATAAAGAGCTACTAGATTGGTTTGAACTTCATAAGAATCTCCTTGATAAAGCAACCGAAAGCTAGAACCAGTTGTACCAATGCGAATATCATCCGCTTGATAATCTGCTTCTTCTTGTATACCATAGGTAACTACTTTAGCTTTCGTACTTTCTTTAATTTCTTCAAAATAAGAATCATCTTTATTCAATATAGCAATTCCTGTCTCTTTCAACTGTGAAAATAGCTTCTTTTTCGCTGCAAAATAATGTTCAATAGTACCGTGAAAATCTAAGTGATCATGGCTTAGGTTTGTAAAAATAGCAATATCAAAATCAACGGATTGTACACGCCCTAATTCAAGCCCATGGGAGCTTACTTCTAGTGCTAATGCTTTTATATCATGATTAAGCATATCACGCATTGTTTTATGTAAACATATCGCATCTGGTGTTGTTAGTGTAGGTGGTAAGGTAACATTTCCATAACTAATTGATATAGTTCCAATATATCCGCATGGTGAAAAATGAGAGAATGTATCTTTTATAATACTTGCGATACTTGTTTTTCCATTCGTTCCTGTAATCCCAAAAATAGTGAGATCATGACTAGGAGATCCATAAAATTTACTAGCAATAAGATTTAATGTCTTATTTACATCTTCTACTTTAATATAAACAACATCATCCATCATGTTTTCAATATCTTTTTGATATACAATGCAAACAGCTCCTGCCTGGATTGCTTGATCAATAAAATCATGTCCATCATGAATAAGCCCTTCTAAACAAAAATACATCTCATTTGGTTTTATTTCTCGTGAATCAAAATTAAGTCCTGTAATTTCAATATCTGGTGCATTATCAAAAATCTTCGATAATAACATCACTATTCCTCCTCTAAAACAGCGAGTAAATGATCATCCAATACATCAGTGACTTTTACATGCTTCATCTTTCGTAAATAAGAGGAAGGTCCTTTCACATATACTGGAAGATATTCACTACTGTGTCCAAATAAATATCCATTTTCTTCTTTTTCAAATATGACATCTACATATTTATGCATAAAAGATTGCTTGTACTCATTATATAATGAAGTAGATAAAGTGGCAAGTTTTGCAGCCCTTTCTTTTTTTGTCTTATTATCCAAGTGGCCTGGCATACTCGCTGCAACTGTATGATCTCTTTTGGAATATGGAAAGACGTGTAAAAAGCTCAATTTCATCTTTTCAATATTTTGCATCGTTTCATAAAATTGTTCATCACTTTCCATAGGAAAGCCGACAATCACATCACTAGAAATACTGATATGTGGTATATAGCTATGAATATAGGCAATACGATTCATAAGTTTTTCTAATGTATAGGTACGATTCATATTTTTTAAAACGACATCATTTGCGGACTGTATAGGAATATGTAAGTGCTTCGCAACTTTTTCTTCCTCTTTTATAAATTGTAATAATTCATCACTTACCTCATTTAACTCAATAGAAGAAATACGAATTCTTTGTAAGCCCTCAATTTCTTCAACCATTCTTTTCATCAATGTTAAAAGAGATGTTCCTTTATCACAACCATAACGCCCGATATGGATACCTGATAATACAATTTCTAAATGCCCATTCGCTACTAAATTTTTAGCCATTTTCATAACATCTTCTATATCCATAGAGCGCTCTAACCCACGAGCATATGGAATAATACAATAACTACAAAATTGATTACATCCATCCTGTATTTTCAAAAAAGCTCTTGTTTGACGATGAAAATAAGATACAGGAAGTGCTTCAAAAGCACGTACGCTACGAGAAGTTTGCACAGTGCTTTGAAAAGTGCGATTTTGTAAAGCATTTTCAATTAAGGTTGCTAATTCACTTTTCCCATCACTTCCTACTAAAATATCGATTTGTTCTCTTTCTTTTAATTGCTCGCTATGTGTTTGTGCATAACACCCTACTACCACAAGCAAGGCATTTGGATTTCTTTTTCGTGCTTGATGAATTTTTTGTCTACTTTTGCTAGCAGCCATATTTGTAACACTACATGTATTAATAATATAAACATCCGCATCCTCTTTAAAATCTACCTCTTGATATCCTTTATCAAGAAGTGCCTGAACATATCCTTCTGATTCATATGTATTTACTTTACATCCTAACGTTGCCACCGCAAATGTTATCATTTTATCACTCCTTCACATCTAGTATATAATATAAAGAATAAAAAAAGGAAAAGCAAATAGTGTACTTCTATGATTGCTTCTCATGCATCATTTCTCCATAAAGCTGCATCGCACTAATCCCATACATCGCTGCTGTTTCAGCACGTAAAATACGTCCCCCTAACGAGATACAATGAAACCCTTGTTCCTTTAAATACGCAACTTCTTCTTGTTCAAATCCACCCTCACATCCTATTACAATACTAATACTTGTAATATGAGGATGTTGCTTTAAAAATGCTCCTAAAGATTCTCCTTGTACATCCGCTTCTTCATACGCAATAATATTATATTGAGAAGCATATTGTGCAATTTGTGAAAAAACAATTGGTTTTTGAATACCAACTAAAGTTGAACGCTTTGATTGCTCACATGCTTCTAAAGCGATTTTTTTCCAACGTATTAACTTCTTATCGAGTGTTTCTTCTTTTATTTTAGCAACACTTCTTTTCGATACAAAAGGAACAATCGTATGTACACCTAATTCACTTGCTTTTTGTAATAAAAAGTCCCATTTTTCTCCTTTTAATAAACCTTGAATAAGCGTTATTTTAACAGGAGACTGACTTTTATCTTCAACTTGTTCAAATACACTTGCTCGTACTTCTTTCTTCTCTTTTTGTATATGTGCATGGAAAATATGATTATTTTGATCAACAAGACGTACCATCTCTTGATCTCTCATACGTAAAACAGTTCGTATATGATGTGCTTGCTCTTCATCAAAAACAACACAATCCCCTACTTTGATATTCTTTGAAATAAAATATTGTTGCATAAAATCACCTGACCTATTTTAACATAAATGAAAAAAGAAGAAAATAAAAAAAGAAAATATGTCCTATCGCACATTTTCTAATTTTCCTTTTTCAGCTAAAATACGTAATTGCTTTACTTCAAAAGGTTTTAAAAGACGATATTCTCCTTGGCTCATATCGGAACAATGAAGAAAGCCAATTTGCTTTCGATGAAGTCTTCTCACTTTAAACCCTAAAGCTTCCATCATTCTTTTAATTTGTCGATTACGACCTTCATAAATAGTCAAATCAAAACTCATTTGTT
>CAMWMY010000132.1 GCA_947175465.1 uncultured Erysipelotrichaceae bacterium
ATATATTATTCTCTTTTATATTTAAAATTATAATAAACGTAATATATCATTATTAAATTTACAAATGAGGACAATGACATACTATAATAAGCAAAAGGTGAATGATAATGAGAAATGATAAGATGTTAATTGATGCAATTAATGATGAGTTACGGCGGAATTTAAAATCAAAAGCAGAATTAGCTAGAGAGCTATCTATTGAGCCAGCTACTTTAAGGGCATACTTAAGTCAAAAAGTAAAAATGCCATATGATGTAGCTGTACGGTCAGCACGTATTTTGCATATTGATTTAAATAAGGTAGCACAGCTAGATTCAAGTTATATTTTAAGTGATTTTGAGGTTGCGATTATTGAAGAGTTTAGAAATTTACCATCGGATATAAGAAAGCAGTATACGACTTCTTTACTAAATATGATGAGAATTACGAATCGTTTTGTGAATAAAAAATAAGCTCATTGAAATAGGCGATTATCTTTTATGGGAGAGAAGATAATCGTTTATTTATAAAAAAATAAAATATTTATGTTATGGCTAGTCATAATGAAAAAGATGTTAATCTTTTGGAACGTTCATTTAGTGTAATGGATAATCTATATTTATGGTATACTATATAATGAAGACATAATAAGCATACATATTTTTATTATAATAGGTTATTCATTTAAAAGATGATAAGGAGGATCGTTATGACAGCAGAAAAGATACTTCAAGAAGCAAAAAAGATGCAATCTTCGCTTATTGATATTCGAAGAGCATTGCATCAACATGCGGAAGTAGGATTTGAATTGGATCATACCCTTAGTTTTGTAAAGAGTAAACTTTTAGAAATAGGTGTCGAACCTGTTGATTGTGGGAAGTCAGGAATCGTAGTTCAATTAGGTGGTAAAAAGCCAGGAAAAGTATTTCTTTTACGTGCGGATATGGATGCTTTAGTTATAAAGGAAGAAGCCAATGTTCCCTTTGCATGTGAAAATGGTTATATGCATGCATGTGGACATGATATGCATACAACTATGTTGCTAGGGGCAGTTCAATTATTGAAACAATATGAGGATGATATTGAAGGAACCATTAAATGCATGTTTCAACCTGCAGAAGAAATTTTTGAAGGTGCTCATAGTATGATTCAAGGAGGAGTATTAACAAACCCTCAAGTAGATGGAGCCCTAATGATTCATGTGATGGCAGGAGTTCCTTTACCTACAGGAACCGTTCTTGTATCGGATCCAGGAGTAAGTGCACCAGCAGCAGATTATTTTGAAATCAAAGTACAAGGAAAAGGGTGTCATGGTGCTATGCCAAATACAGGAGTAGATCCTTTAGTTATTAGTGCACATATTATCCTTGCCTTACAAAATATTGCTGCTAGGGAATTAGCCCTAAATGAACAAGCTGTTTTAACAATTGGTACTATGCAAGCTGGCTCAGCTGCTAATGCAATTCCAGATACAGTGAATATGCGAGGAAGTATGCGTACTTTTGATGAAGAAACACGTTCTTTTATGAAAAAAAGACTTGTGGAAATTGTAGAAGGAACAGCGAAACCTTTCCGTGGAGAAGCTGTAGTTACTTTTGGAAGTGGGTGTCCTACACTTGTCAATGATGAACAACTTGCCATTTGTACAAAGAAGTATGTAAAAGAATTATTAGGAGAAACACGTGCTTTTTCCACAAGTGATCTAAGTAAGCAAGGAAATGGAAAAGAGACAAGTAAGGCGACAGGATCAGAGGATTTTGCTTACGTAAGCCAAGAAGTTCCATCTATCATGCTAGCACTTGCGTCAGGAACTCCACAAGAAGGGCATTGTTATCCACAACACCATCCAATGGTAACTTTTGATGAAAGTGTATTATCGACAGGAAGTGCTATTTATGCATTTACAGCACTTCGATGGTTACAAGAGCATGCAAAAGACTAAAAGTGAATATTTATAAAAGAAGCAATGATAGAAGAGTTTATGTATTGTGTAAGAAGAAAAGAGATATTATACTATAGATAGAGTAAGGAAGGAGATTTATTATGAAAGAAAATGCTTGGAATAAATATGATGAACAAGGAAAACAAGAAATTTTTACTTTTTGTGAAGGTTATCGTCAATATTTATCAGATTGTAAAACAGAAAGAGAATGTGTTGCACATGCGATTCGTTTAGCAAAACAGCATGGATATAAAGATTTAGAAGAAGTAAAGAAAAATAATGAAAAATTAAAACCTGGAGATAAAGTTTATGCGCAAAATATGGGAAAAGCTATTTTGTTATTTTGCATTGGTGAACAACCATTAGAATCAGGTATGCGTATTTTAGGAGCACACGTAGATTCTCCAAGAATTGATTTAAAACAAAATCCATTATATGAAGATAGCGAATTGGTATTGCTTGATACACACTATTATGGTGGAATTAAAAAATATCAATGGGTAACTTTACCATTAGCAATGCATGGAGTTGTAGTAAAAAAAGATGGAACTAAAATAGAAGTTGTCATCGGTGAAGATGAAAAAGATCCAGTTGTTGGAATTACAGATCTACTTGCTCATTTATCAAGTACGCAGATGGAGAAAAAAGCTGCTAAAGTGATTGAAGGAGAAGATTTGGATGTTTTAATTGGAAGTATGCCTTTAAAAGGAGAAACAAAAGATGCTGTAAAAGCTAATATTTTAAAGTTATTAAAAGATAAATATAACTGGGAAGAAGATGACTTTTTATCGGCAGAAATCGAAGTTGTTCCTGCTGGTCCAGCAAAAGATTATGGTCTTGATCGCAGTATGATTATGGGATATGGTCAAGATGATCGCGTTTGTGCTTATACTTCTTTAATGGCGATGCTAGAAGTTGAAAAAACAGATCGTACTTGTGTATGTGTACTTGTCGATAAAGAAGAAATAGGAAGTGTCGGAGCTACAGGAATGCATTCTTGCTTCTTTGAAAATACAGTGGCTGAAATCCAAGCTTTATGTGAGGAAGAAAGTCATTTAAAAGTACGCCGTGCTTTATCGAATAGTCATATGTTATCAAGTGATGTATCTGCTGCATTTGATCCATTATATGCATCTGTTATGGAACGTAAAAACACTGCTTTTTTTGGAAAAGGAATGGTCTTTAATAAATATACAGGATCAAGAGGAAAAAGTGGATGTAATGATGCGAATGCCGAATACATGGCAGCTTTGAGAAATGTTATGGATAGTGAACAAGTTTGTTTTCAAACAGCAGAACTTGGGAAAGTAGATCAAGGTGGAGGAGGTACGATTGCCTATATCCTTGCTAATTATAATATGGATGTGATTGATAGTGGAGTAGCTGTCTTAAGTATGCATTCACCTTGGGAAATTACAAGTAAAGTAGATATTTATGAAACATATAGAGGATACAAAGCATTTTTGAAAAAAATCTAAGTTAGAAATGTTTGAAGAGGTATAATACATTAGATGTATATGGATAATGAAGCATCTTCTGGAGGTATATACCTCTTTTTTTATTTTTAACATGTGAAGATATTAGAAAATATACCAATAGAAACAGCATTTCATATTCTTTTTTTTACAATGTAAAAGACATTCTTCTAGAAATAAGAAAAGTTAAGAGTACAAAAGAAAAGAAAGTAGATAGAAAAAGTAAGAAAAGAAGAGAGATATCCAAAAAATGTAAGTATTCAAGGAAAGAATTGTATGAAAAAAGAAAAGGAATATGATATAATGGAAAAAGTTAGGAGTGGTAAAAAAATGATCCAACTAGAAAATGTATCAAAATCTTATAAGAATGGAGTCCATGCTTTAAGAGATGTTACTCTTTATATCGAAGAAGGGGAATTTGTTTATATCATAGGACCTACAGGTTCTGGGAAATCCACCCTAATCAAATTATTAGATGGAGAAGAGGTACCACAGCAAGGAACAGTGATGGTAGCGAATACCAATGTAGGGAAGCTTAAGCATAAGAAAGTACCGATTTATAGAAGAAATATAGGAGTCGTATTCCAAGATTTTCGATTATTACCAACGTTGACAATCTTTGAGAATATAGCCTTTGCATTAGAAGTAATAGGGTTAGATAAAGCCAAAATAAGAAAAAGAGTTAGAGAAGTATTAGAGCTAGTATCTTTGAGTGATAAAGCAAGAAGTTTCCCAAATGAATTAAGTGGAGGGCAACAGCAAAGAGCAACGATAGGAAGAGCGATAGCAAATCGACCAAAAGTGCTAATAGCAGATGAGCCAACAGGGAATTTAGATCCAGAGATGAGTAGAGAGATTATGGAATTGTTGGAGAAAATTAATGAAGAAGAGAAAACAACGGTAGTGATGGTAACCCATGATAGCAATCTTGTAAATCAGTATAAAAAAAGAACGATTGCATTAGAAGAAGGGTATGTTGTAGCCGATATACAGAAAGGTGGATA
>CAMWMY010000133.1 GCA_947175465.1 uncultured Erysipelotrichaceae bacterium
TCCTAATAAAGTCCTCAAAGAATGGAAAAAAGGAAAACCGACAGATCCTGGTTCCTACAACGAGGACATTGCATATAATGCATTAAAAAAAATTTATAACGCTATAAAAGGGAGGCTAGATTCTAACGTTTTTCTAAAAAATAAAATAGTAACTAAAAATGGTCAGACATTTAGATATAGCTTTAACCTTTTCGAAAAGATTTCACTCTCTGAGTTGTTAGTTTTTACTTACCTTAATCCTATATATAATAATAGCGACAAAATCTATATTATTAATGAGGGCACGGTATCTGACTATTTCACAAGGGACGTTTCAACAAGAATATGGTCTAAATTTCATGATGATAAAGATATGCTTGCTTATCTGTTTGTATTAAACAGTAAAGAAGAATATTCAAACGAAGAATTTGCTCTACTTAAAAAAATGTCGAGATTTATTAATGAAATAGCTCTATTTGAAAATATGCCCATATTCAATGATTTGGTCAATAATCTAGTAGAAACTACAAAGATGTATTTTTTATATAATGCTTGTAGTATCAAGGGGAAAAGATTTATTTACCCATATCGAAAAATAGTTGAAAATTGTAGCAACTATCCAAATTTCAAGGGTATCTTTACTAACAAAGCTAGACGCTCTAGAAGTATCTCTTTTAATCTTTTACAAAAATCAGTTGATAGGATTAATGATCGTCTAGGAATCTTTTGCGAAATCCATGCTTTAGTAATGAAAACATTAAACGGACAGCAACAAAAAGTTAATAACACGTCTGCTATGGTGTACTATGGTAAAACTAGTAGAATAACGAGAAACACACAAATGAAGCTTAACAAAGTAGTTAAGAACTATTATGTGAAACACAAGCATTCTCCACAGTCCAAACTAGTGAACTTTGCAAGGCGATCCCCAGAGCCTTTTTTAGATACTTCTGTTGTATTTCGTAAAACTGATCAAACCTATAAAGTAGACCTTGAGCTTGCCATAGCTAGCTTCATCATAAATGTTTTCTAGAAAAAAAATAACCCATACAAATAATAACGACCAGATTAGCATTTAGCCAATCTGGTCTTTTTGTCTGGGTTATTCAATTTATATTAGTCGTCTCCTAATTCTTTGATTATCTCTGCTCCTATAGCAATTCCAGCTTCGATCAAGATTCTAATCCATACCTCCATTTTTACACCTCCCACTTCTTTAATTGATTATCGTAATCGATAAAGCCTATACCGTAAGCATTTTTATTTTGCTTATCGGCTATGATAAATCCAATCACATCATCAACTGAAAAACTTGTAACACATACTATCCCTTGCGTGCTTGGTACTAGGTCTATGACTGCACTATCTAGCTCTTCTCGTTCTAAACGAACAGTCTCATACACCGTGTTTTCATCATCAACAATCACATCCATCACTAACTCAAGTTCAAGTATCAAAGCTCTTTTAGCTGCTTTAAATTTTATCAATATCAATACCTCCCCAGTCATTTGCTAGTAAACTTCTAATGCTATCACCGTAAATAATGCTATCCAATAAATAAATCTCCATCATGTCACCTGCTTTCTTTAATTTATGTGTAAACTTAAGATCATTCTTTGATGGGTTCGTATTACCCGACGGATGATTATGAACGACGATAAATCTGATCGAATTAGATAGTAGTAACGGCTTAAACACTTCTCTTGTTGAAACAGTCGATTGATTGAGCGTACCTATAGCAACTATGCTAATAACTGTGGGTTTATTCTTCGTATTCAATCCAATAACTAACATCATCTCTCGGTCTGCTTCTTTTAAAAATGGTTCTACTAAATTTGCTGTGTCATACGGTGTTGAAATAGCACTTGCGCTTAGTTGCTCCCAACCTTCTATCTTAATACGTTCCTGCTTCAATCTTATGAACTTGACAACTTCTTTCTCCAAATTTGACCCTCTCCTTTATTTAGAAATCAATGCAAAATAAAAAGAGCAAGCCACATTATAGTAGCTTGCTCATAATTAAAATATATATTTGAAAATTACTTTGATTACGTCTTAGAACTAAATACTTTTATTTCTCAACCCATTCTTAGTTTTGCGATAATACCGTTTACTACGTCATTAATTGTTTCAAGATCAGCAGTAAACCATTCGCGAGGATGGATAATCTTACCATTTGGTGCCTTGATATCGATATCAAGCTGATAATTAGATAGTGCATGATGAATAGCCGTTTCAAGGGCTTCTGAACTTATATTAATGACCTGGATCTCTTCACATATTTTTACTGGACCATATAGATATGTGGACTCATTCTCAGCGTTGGCGATTCTTTTTTTCACTGAACCGCAGCTGTTTTTACTTCAAGCGAATATTTTTTCCAGGTCCTATACTCTTTTAAACTATCTAGGCCACCCGCTTTGTATTTTCTGACCCAGTTATTAAGTGTATCTCCATCAATACCATATTTACGACAGATATAATACTTACTATATTGTCCCTTAAGATATGTGGAGACGGCCTTGTGTCTTTCTTCAAGTGTATGTTTAGTAGTTCTTCTAGACATAAAAAGATCCCCCTAGAGTAATCACAGAATTTTTTATTATTTCTGTGTCCACTCTAGGGGAATCATATCAAGATTTGATCAGGTATTTTTAGTTTAGGCTAGTAGTTTTTTCCCAGCCCCATCCCAATTATAGATTAGTCTTAATGTAATTATATTATATTTAGGTCCAAAACGTCCTTTAAAGAACAGGTAACCTTCTATTTTTATTATGTCACAGCCTCATAATTAAAATATATATTTAAAAATTACTTTGATTACATCTTATCGCTAAAATCCATAACGATAAATATTAAGGGTATATTATGAAGAACTTAATACATTCTGAAGGTATCCTTAGACTCTACAATATCTTCAAGCCTAGATTCCAGTTCGTTATACCTGCGGTGAATATATGCTTCACAAGGCACAAGTAGTCACTGCTTAGGTTTATATAAACGTTATGCTTTAAGCTAGAATATTTCAGATACAGAAACTTCATCAGTGTTAATTGAAAGCCTTTAGCGGTGCTCATACAAATAGAAATAGCTTAACTTCGGAGTAATTCCAAGATCAAGCCATCTAAAATAATTTTATCCATTTAATTTGTATATTTTGCGGGACACAGTACCATCACTTTATGATTTATCTAAAAGTTTTTCGCACACATTAGTAACATTCTTTTGCCATACCTCATATATTTCTTTACCAAAAACAACTTCATCGACCAATCCCATATTTAAAGCATCAACAATTCTGCAAAGATATGATTTTCCCATTGTCCACCAGGTTCGATGACTATCTATCAAAAAATTATGAAGTGGTCGTGGTTCTGCAACATTTTTCATTTCGAAACCGTCGAGTTGCGTTTCATATACACCGTCTGAAATACGACTACCAAACGTGGTAGTATAGTAATATTCTTTAATTTCCCAGACGGGGCATAAAACCCATGATTGTTTCATTACAGAAATACCACCTTCATTTTAAGAGTTCATCATAGTATTTTACGTTTCCAGTCGAGTAATAATTATAAAAAGCAGTAACTTTCTTGTCAGAATATACATTAAGGCTCTTTAGGATATTTTTCGTCCATTCTAATGAACCTGCCGAACTTGCTGTTACTAAGTTTCTGTCTAAAACGGAATTAGAACAAACATACAAGCTCTGTCCTGCATAGTTTCTTGAAAAGAATCTTAGATATTCCAGAGAATTACTCGTGTGTTTAAATTTATCTAATATACCATAATCAGCAAGTGCGAGTGTTGCTCCACAAATAGCACCTACTAAAATGTTTTTGTTCAAACATTCTTGTGCTTTTTCCAATATTTCTTGATTTTCTTTATTTCCCCAAGTAGAAGAACCCGGTAAAAGCAGAGCTGTACTAGCGTTGAAATCAACTTCTGATATAGTATAATCTGGAATAATTGTTAATCCACCTATAGTTAAGACGGGTTCTTTATCAAAACCGACTGTCTTTACTTCAAATTCCTTAGTTCCATTTTTTAATAATTTTTCCATACTGAACGCTTGTAAAATATAACCAATTTCGCATTCCGCCATGTCGTCTAACAAATATACATATACTTTTTTCATTTTCACATCTCCTCATATTTTCGATATGAGAAAATTATATAATAGAAATAGTGACAAATGTATGTCACTATTAAGTGAGATTTTTCTTTATTTTGCTGATATGAGCTAACACCTTTTCTTTGTATTTTTGAGGGGATAATATTTTTACTTTATCGCAAAGTCCCAAAAGGATTGAGAATGTTATAAAATCATTTTCTTTAATCTCAATTTCTCTTATAAAACATTCATTAACAGTTTCAACAATTTCCCCTTTAAAAT
>CAMWMY010000134.1 GCA_947175465.1 uncultured Erysipelotrichaceae bacterium
TTATTAAATGATACTAAATCAAAAGACTATGCCTCATGAAAATATAGCATAGTCTTTCTTTTTTATTCTAAATCTTCTCCATTAGAAGCAATTACTTTTTGATACCAATTAAATGATTTTTTCTTAGAACGTTGTAATGTTCCATTTCCTTCATTATCTTTATCTACATAAATGAAACCATAGCGTTTTTTCATCTCACCGGTTGTAAAGGAAATACAGTCAATACAGCCCCAAGGTGTATATCCCATAAGATCGACTCCATCTAAAGTAACTGCTTTTTTCATCTCTTCGATATGTGCTTTTAAATAAGCAATACGATAATCATCTTGAATTGATCCATCTTCTTCGATTTTATCGATCGCACCAAATCCATTTTCTACAATAAATAATGGAATTTGATAGCGTTCATACAATAAGTTCAATGCGTAGCGAAGTCCAATTGGATCAATTTGCCAACCCCAATCACTCTTTTTCACATAAGGGTTATCTACACTTCCAGGAAAGCCATCAAGACCATTTCCTGTTGCACTAACACCTGCTTTTACAGCATTGGTCATATAGTAGCTAAGCCCCACATAATCTACTTTCCCTTCCTTTAAAATAGCAAGGTCCTCTTTTTCCATATGAATATGGTATCCTTTTCTTTCCCACTCACGATAAATATAGGAAGGATATTCTCCTCTTACATGAACATCTCCAAATAAATAGCGATCATGCATAGCCTCCACAGAATACATCATATCTTCTGGATTACATGAATAAGGATACAAAGGTACACAAGCTACCATACATCCAATTTTAAAATCTGGGTTAATTTCATGTCCTTTTTTCACAACTAAAGCACTAGCAATCAACTCATGATGAACTACTTGATACATACACTCTTCTGGCTTTTCATCTTGTTGGAATAAAACACCAGAACATGTGTATCCAAACAATGGATACTGATAATTTTTTTGATTATTTATTTCATTAAAAGTCATCCAATATTTTACTTTATGTTGATAACGCTTCATAACAGTTGTCGCATAATGAACAAAAAAATCAACTAATTTACGATTTTTCCAACCACCATATTCTTTTACTAAATGATATGGCATCTCAAAGTGAGAAAGAGTAATGACAGGCTCGATTCCATAATGTAAAAGTTCATCAAATAAATCATCATAGAACTTTAACCCTTCTTCATTAGGCTCTTTTTCATCCCCTTTTGGAAAAATTCTTGTCCATGCGATCGAAGTACGAAAACATTTAAATCCCATCTCTGCAAATAATTTCACATCTTCTTTATAATGATGATAGAAATCAACTGCCTCATGATTAGGATAATATTGATCTTCAAGAACACCATCTGTAATCACACGATCGACTCCATGTGCTCCTGCAGTTAAAACATCAACGATACTAACCCCTTTTCCTGCAACATTCCAAGCTCCTTCTACTTGATGTGCCGCAACAGCTCCTCCCCACAAAAAATTTTTTGGAAATTGTGCCATTAACTTATACCTCCTTGGAATGAATATGGAAAATAGGTGTTGCAACCTCTACAACTTTGTCTTTGCTTTTCTCTAAGCGTAAGCCTTCTTTCATATTTGTAAAGATACACATAACAGATGTATCATACCCTTCTTGTTTAATATAATCACGATCAAAAGTTACTAAAAGATCCCCTTGTTTCACTTTATCACCTTGTTTTATATGTAAAGAAAAACCTTTTCCTTTTAAATTCACTGTGTCAATTCCAATATGGATTAACATCTCAATTCCTTCTTTATTTTTCAATCCAATTGCATGTCCTGTTTCAAATACAACTTCTGCTGTTCCATCAAAAGGTGCATAAACTTCATTGGCTGTTGGAATAATCGCTACTCCATCTCCCATTGCTCTTGATGAAAATACTTCATCTTTTACTTCTGAAACATCAATCATTTCTCCTTGTAATGGTGCTACTACTGTGATTGAAGATGTTAAAGCTACATTGTCTTCTTTAGTTTGTGTTGCTGTTTCTTCTTTGTTTTCTTCAAATCCTACAATATATGTAAGCATAGCTCCTAAACCAAAAGACACAACAATAGACAGTATAAAACCAAGAAATGGCATTAAATGTCCTTCTTTAAAATAAGCTGGTAAAGTTGCAATTCCAGGTATATTGTATACCCAAGATACGGAGTTAAAAAGTCCAGCGATCGCTCCACCAACGGCTCCAGCAATACATCCACAAATCATTGGTTTTTTCAAACGAAGGTTAACCCCATAAATAGCAGGTTCTGTAATCCCAAATAAACCTGTTACTCCCGCTGATAAAGATACTCCTTTCATATCTTTATCTCTTGTTTTCAAAAATACTCCAAAAGCTGCTCCTGCTTGAGAAAAAACTGCACTTGCTTGTAATCCTGTAAATGTATCATAACCAAGCGTATTGTAATTTCCTGTTGTTACAGGTGTAATTCCCCAATGAACTCCAAAAATAACTAAGATCTGCCATAATCCACCAACAACAATTCCTGCTACGATTGGGCTAAAAGAGTAAAATCCATTATAAATATCTCCAATAGTATTCCCGATAGTGTTTCCAATAGGTCCACATACAAGTAATGTTAATGGAACCATAATCATAATCGTAAACATTGGTGTGAATAAGTTACGTACTACAATTGGTAAATACTTCTCAAAAAAGGTTTGTACATAAGAAGCTATCCAAATTGCTAATATCATTGGAATTACAGACGATGTATAACTTAATAGTTGTACAGGTAGTCCTAAAAATGTAATACTTTCCCCTGCTTCCACCATTTTAATATAGTCTGGTGATACTAATGAACATGCAATAACAACAGCTATAAAAGTATTAACTCCAAATTTCTTTGATGCAGTTATTGCAATTAATACCGGTAAAAAGGTAAATGCAGTCCAAGATATAAAATTTAAAATTTGATAAGTTCCAGATTCTACATTAATCCAACTTAATGCTACTAATATTCCAAGGATTCCTTGTAAAATCCCACATGCAGCTAAAGTATATAAAAATGGTGCAAAAATACTTGAAATAACATCAATAATTTTATTAAACCATCCCACTTTAGCTCCACCTTTCGATGCAGCAGCATCTTCAGAAATCGTAACATTTTCAAGTACATAGCGGTATGCATCTGCTACGTGATTTCCAATAACAACTTGAAATTGTCCTCCTGCTTGTACTGTGGTAATAACCCCTGTAATTTTTGCTACTTTATCTTTGTTCACAAGTGATTCATCTTTTAATATAAAACGAAGTCTTGTGGCACAATGTGTAACATTGGTGATATTCTCATCACCACCTAATTCTTTTACTAACTCTGTGGCTGTTTTCTTATAATCAATTGCCATAATTCTTTTTCCCTTCCTTCTATCTATTTATAAACAATTACATTATAACGAAAATTCAATTTTTTCCTATATATAAAGCGGTTTCAGACACAGATACAAATATTGGACATTTGTTACATTAAAGAAACATATTGTTTCTTTAACTATTTATTTTAAACTTCTTCCCATCATCTCTAGAATATAAACTACAGGAAGCTGTGTAGTTATATTATATTCTCCTCGCATTAGTTCTTCTGTAACATAGTAAGATAAGTTAAAGTCAGAGATTTTAGCTAATGTACAAGAAGATGTATTCGTTATGCTAATAACAAGACATTGATGTTCACGAAAGCGTTCTATTAATTGAATTACTTCCAATGTTTCTCCTGATACAGATAAAGCGATTACCACTGTATTTTTTCGATCATTGCTAATAGGATAATAAGGATCTTCTATATATTGACTAAATTTATCTAAATTAGAAAAGTAACGTGCCCCATATTTCCCTAAAATTCCTGATGTTCCAATTCCAATAAAAATGATTGACTCTGCTTTTTGAAGTACTTCTTTTATTTTCTCCAATGTATGTTTAAAATAATCTGTTTCAGCAATTTGAAAAAAGTGCATAATATCATCTATTTCTTTTACCTTTGGTTTTTTCGTTTCCTCTTCTAAGTATAGCTTATACATAATACGAAATTCTGCGTACCCATCACAACCTATTTTTTTACAAAAGCGTAAAACCGTAGATGTTGATACATGAACTGCTTGTGCTAAATCTCGTATTGTCATATAGCGAATTTCTTCTTTATGTTTCATTATATAATTGTATACTGATATTTCTAATTCATTTAATGATTTTATTTTTTCATAATCAAACATACACTTCTCCTTTTATTTGTACTAGCTTTTGTTTTTATTATAATATAAATTATTTCCTAAGCAAATAGCAATAGAGAGAAGATATTTTCTAATAAAGACAGCTGTCTCAACCTTGTAGTTA
>CAMWMY010000135.1 GCA_947175465.1 uncultured Erysipelotrichaceae bacterium
AATAAAAGACATTAATCAATCGTTAATTCAAAGAAGCCAAAATGTTCAAGATTTTAGTGATATTAACCAAGTGTTACGTGGATTGGATTTGCAGGCTTATATAGAAATATGCAATTTGAACACTTTGAAATTAGGAATATCTATTGAGGAGAAGGGTTTTATTAATAAGGATTTGAGTAAGATAATTTCAATAAGAAATAAAGTTATGCATCCTAGACTGTTCGATTTCTATGATTACCCCATGCTTAAAGAGTGCTTTATAAATATTACTAAACAGCTTAAATGTATGGCATGGAAAAATGTTAATGAAGCTACAAGAATAATAAATGAAGAGCCATCTTTACTTCAAAAATACGAAGTATATTTAAAAAAATGCAATGATGTTATAGAAAACTTGCCAACTTCAGTAGATTTTGATGATACTTCGTTTATTGGCCGGAAAAAAGAAATTGGTGAAATAAAAGAGAAATTATTTAAAAGGAATGTAAACATATTGTCAATTTTGGGAGATGGAGGGATTGGCAAAACAGCCATTACTATTAAATTATTATACGATCTCTTAGACGATGAAAGAAATCCTTTTGAAGTCATATTATGGGTTTCTCTAAAAACAAAGGAATTGAACAATTATGAATTCAGTGAAATAGCCAATGCAATAAATACCATTGGAGCTATGTATGAAAAACTAGGGGATTTTATTGGCGGTCATAATCAAGATGTAAAACATAATCTCATTGAATTGGCAAAAACATTTAAAACATTGCTGGTTCTAGATAATTTAGAAACCATAAATACAGAGGATGTAAGAGATTTTTTGGATGAATTCACAGAATTTGGTAAGGTAATAATTACATCAAGAATTGGGCTTGGTGAAATGGAACATAGGTATTTTCTTCAAGGATTATCACATGATGATTTAATGCAATATGTAGATACTTTGCTTGATTTATATGATAAATCAAATTATTTTTCTAATGAAGAAAAGATCTCTTATACAAAAGAAGAATTGCATTCTAATCCGCTAGCAATAAAGTGGTTTGTTAGAGGTATAGCTGATGGACAGACACCACAATCCTTGCTATGCAATAAGGATAATCTTATAAGTTTTTGTATGTCTAATGTTTATGAGAAATTATCTATTCAAGCTAAGGAGATTTTAAGCATTATAAAATATGTTAAAATGGATTTAACATTTGCAGAACTTGCCTATCTAATAGGTAAAGATGATTTTAGTGAAATTGAAGTTAGAGGAGCAATTAATGAATTATGCAAGTGCAATTTCTTGAATCCAGAAAAATTTCAATTTGAAGAGATCTTGACAATAACTGAATTTGCGAATGAATACATTAAACTAATTATAGTTGAAGATATAGAGAAAAGAGGGGCATTGAATCAGAAATTGAAGATTCTTAATGCCTTTGATCAAAGTATGTTAGAACGTCGTTACAATTCGCCTTATTCATTACAGACATTTTATTATGAAACTAATGAAAGAAAAAAATCTGTCGCTTCATACTATCTAAATGAAGCAATAACGGCATATTATAAAAAAGAAAATGAATTGGCGGTTTATTATATTGAACTGGCAAAAGCTTTGTGCCCTAAATTTTTTGAATGCAACAAAATACATGCATATATTTTACGAAACTCAAATCCACAGAAAGCAATCGCAGAATACGATATTGCAATGAAAAATACTGAATCACAAAAAGAAATTAGATTGGTATTAATAAATCGTAAAGAGTTTTGTTTATCGAATAATGACTATGAAGGAGCATTAGATGCAATAAACAAGGCAATTAAGATCGAAGACGAAATACTTTTACAGTTTGAGAAAGAGAAAATACTTGCTTCAATGGGAAGATATGAGGAGGCAGAACTTATTATTAATCAAATTGAAGCGGACTGTATAGAGGATAAAAAATTAAAAAATATATTTTTAACAAGGAAAGCAGATTTATTAAAACGCAAATCGGAATCAATTAGAGATCGAGAGCAAAGAATTGCCGTATTGATGCAAGCTTGTGAAACTATAATGGAATCAAACGAGTTAGATAATGATTCTTTAAATTATTTGGCACTTATACTTAATCAGCTTATGCATTACTATTACAAAACCGAGGTTGTTGAATACATTTACGAGACTATCAGATCCGTAGATAGCTCAATTTTAAGAACGCGCAGCTTTAGAGATTTGAGAAAACGTTACGCTGATATAAAAGGTAAAATTCCTTATTTTGAAAATCGCGATGAGTTTATAGCTATGCTTATTGATTATAATGAGATAGTTAAGGCTCTTAACTCAAATGAAGGTATTATATATCGATTAAAAGAAAGTTATGGATTCGTTAAGACTCAACAATTTGCTCAAGGAATTTATTTTTCTTTATCTAATATAGATGATGAGATCCATTTGGGTGATATAGTTAAGTTGGGAAATATATTTGCAACTCCTAGAGGACTTGTAGTGAAGGATTTTAAATTTATTAGACATTCATATTGACATAATAGTTTATATAATATGACTGGTATAATAAGATAATGTCGCTACTATCAAAATACTATACATTTGAATAAAATCTAAAAATATTTTGCAGACTGATGCTTGTGGTGGTAATGATTTGATATGTATGTATTAATCGTGTAATCTAAAATGAATTTATTATTGCAAAATATAAGGAGACGCAATATCATCTTCATATAAAATATATAAGTGCTGTTTGGTGCGAGTAAGTGCGACATAGTAAAGTCGCTGTTCATCCTCGATCGCATCGAGCATGGTTTGTCCAAATATTTCAAACAAATCATTGTTCGGATTAAATATGGGGAATACACCTTTGTTGATGTCTAAGAGAATAATGACATCGGATTCTTCGCCCTTTGCAGTATGTACAGTTTTCATAGTTACTCGACTATTGTATTCATCTTCAGATAAGAATTCAGCGCATACTTTTTTTAGTGTATCATTGAAATCTTTCAAATCCTTGCTTTTAATTGTGTTGCTTCTATTAAGGATCATTATTTTTTCATTTGGATGGTGTTGTATAACATCGGCGCACTGTTTGAGATATTTTGCTTTGTCAATTCGATTGCGTTCATTTTCATCTAGGTATTTAAGGTATACATTGTTTTCGTCTTGGAAATCGCCTATGTATACTTTTGACACATCAATTTCTTCTATGATGCCGTTGTTAACATTGCTATATGGGGGGCTCCCAGACATGCCGAACTTATCCATAAATCTATTGGCGAACTCAACAATATTGTGTCCGCTTCTATAATTAGTGCGAATATTTAAGAGTTTAGAATCGTCATATCGTGAAGCAAAAGTCTTGAAGTATCGCAAATCAGAGCCAGCATATCTATTGATAGCTTGCCAATCATCTCCAACACAAAACACTTTTATTGATTTATTTCGGCTTATAATTGCAGCAATAAGGTAGTCAAATAATTTGCTGAAATCTTGATATTCATCAATTAAAATCCATTTGATATTTTTGATTTCTTCGTCTAATTCACCATTTAATATGTGTCTACTTGCTTCATATATTGTTTGATTGAAATCGCAATCATAATGATTGTATTTTGCTAATTCACCAACGTTGTTATCACAGGATAATACTGAAATATATTTGAGGTATACTTGATAGCCTAGTCGATAAAATATCTTCGTTTTTTCATCTTGTATATTTTTTGCACGCTCAATAAATTTATTGAGGTTGGTATCATCAAAATAATTTTGTTGGAGTTTATTTATGAATTGCTCTATAAGTTTCGTGAATCCATCCAAGCATCTTTTCCAAGCTTTTTCGTGCAATACTTCATCTGGTAATTTTTTAGGAGATATACCATGAGAAAGCATAATCTTATATAGCTCACGTTCAATATCTTCGCGTTCTAATGAATCGAACTGCTTATGAGTTGTTTCGATAAACTTAGCAATTGATTTTACACATTGATTGTATTTTCCAATATTAGATATTCTTTGGCGCCAATTACCGCTCCAAAATCTCTGTTTCCAATCTTTATTAGCAATATAATCAGAATAACTCCCGACAGTTTTCTCAAAATGGGCGACTTCGTCTTTTGTTTCATCACCTGTAACCGCCCAATGTTCCCAAATAATATTATATTTGGGCAAATAGAAATCGGGTATAATTTCTTTTTTCTCTTGCAAAAACGCACTTAAATCTTTGATTTCTGCGCTAGTTAATCTTGCATTTTCCAAAGATGTTTTATAGGGGTAGTAACTTTTTTCATATATATAATCAATGCCGTGCTCAAAGAAAAAGTCAGCGATATACTTTTCAAGTCGTGATTTAAC
>CAMWMY010000136.1 GCA_947175465.1 uncultured Erysipelotrichaceae bacterium
ATTTAAAGAAGTTTACAGTGACTTTAAGGACGTTGTATTCTTTGAAACTGGGAATGCGAATGCGTTGGCTGCTGCAATAGAGAACAGCGACCCCAATTTAACTATTTCAAAGGCAGACATAGATTCTAAATTTAATTATAAAGTTTTTGCACAACAAATTTTACGAGTAATAAAAGATGCAGAGTAACGTAGTTGCAATCAAACAACAAAGACAAGCCGTTAGAACAAGTTATGGAATCATTGATTTCATGACATTTGTGACAATCCTTTTAATCGGCGCGGATATATTTGGTATTAATATAGGCGTCAATATAAGAATTGTTCAGATTCTGGCAGTTTTAGCAGTTTTTTTAATGCTTGTTAAAGATAAATTTGCTTTACCAAGTAAAAATATTGTTGTTGCTCTGTTGATAGTATTGTTTTTATTCTCATGCTTGGTGTCTCAATATAAGCGCATTACATTGCCGTATTTTATGTGGCTTGTTTATAATTATATTTTCATATTCGGATTGGCTTATTCGTATATTCTATATTTCGGGTTTAGACGCTTTTATAGTATTTTTAGATTGACTATGTATGTCCAGGTAATTCTGGTGGCCATACAGTTTTTCGCGGAATTGATAGGATATCCAATCCCATTTTTCAGCACAGGCACTTTTCACGGTATACCTAGACCGGCAATTTGGTTTTATGAACCAAGTTATTTTGCCACATATCTATCATTTTGGCTGACAGTTTCATTGGTAATGTATATTTGTTTTAATGATAAAAAACAGTTGATGAGCGTTTTGTTTTCATTGCTTGGTATGATTCTTTGTACTGCAACAACGGGATTTGTTGCTATAGGGATTGCAGTTTTCATAGTAGTCGTCTATTCTATTAGAAGAAATAAATGGAACACTATCTTAAAACTTTTTATTATGATATTGGTACTGGGATTATTGGCGTATGTATTGTTTAAAGATATAGTTAATACATTTGTTTTAAGATTGATTACGCAAGGTATCAAAGGCTCTGACGGCGGTCGAACATCAATGTACAAAGAAATTTGGAACGTGTTTAAGGATAATTGGCTTTTCGGTGTTGGTCCGGGCGCATATGGATATTATATGGGAGAAGACAGAAGCTATGTGCCTTCTAATGTAACTTTAGAATTATTATCTACTTGCGGTATATTGGTGACAGTTTTGTTCTATACTTTTGTATTCAAAACAATATATAGCGCTTACCGCGTAGGAAAACGGAATAAAAATAATTATTTAGTTGCGTGTAGTTTTGGTATGTTGGTATTTATAATAGTTTTGCAAGCTAATCAAAACTATTTAAGATTGTATATGTGGATGTTTTTGGGAATTTTAGCAGGATATACGCGTATTGAAAAGAAAAAGAGAATACGCAAGGAGGCTGTGAAGTGAAAGTATTAGTTATTTGCGGGTCTTTTCCTCCAATTAGATGTGGGGTTGGGGATTATGCGAATGTGCTTTATAATAATATGGCAGAAAAAGTGGACGTTACTGTTTTGACTTCAAAAGATGCGAAAGTAATGAATAGTTCCAATTTAAAGGTCATCAATTCAATTGACAAATGGAAGGGATTATCTTTGATTAAAGCTATATTGAAAGAAATTAAAAAAGGAAAATATGATTTAGTGCATTTTCAATTCCCTACGAGCGAATACGTAGAGAGCAGTATAATGTTATTTATTATATTGCCTTTGATATTACGCTTAAAAGGTATCAAGGTAGTGTACACTATTCACGAATATAGTAATAATAGATGGATATCAAAGGTGTTACGGAAACCTGCAATTTATTGCTCAAATAGCATAATAGTAGTAGAGGACGCATTTAAGGGCGATATAATAAAGCGCAATAAATTGATAAATAAGAAGAAAATCAATATAATTCATATTGGAGCAAATGTTCCTAAATCGACAAAAAGCAATGAAGAAATCGTGAGCTTGAGAAATAAGATATTATCTGATAAACATACGGGAATTGAACGAATAGTCGGTTATTTTGGATTTATAAATGTGGCAAAGCGAATGGATGTTATTCTTCAGGCATTTGCCGAACTGAAAAACGAAAATAAGTTGCGTACATTATTATTGATTATCGGTGAATTCAATAGTGAAAAATGCCCGCAAGAATTATTTGATGAATTGAAAAATATTGTTATTCAGAATGGACTTGAAGATTATATATATGTTACGGGATATGTTGAAGACCGAGAAGTAGGCGATTATTTTATGGCGTCAGACGTTGCTTTATTATTATTTAAAAACGGAGTGTCCGTAAGAAATGGAAGTATGTTGGCTGCTAAACAGGAAGGAAAGAAAATAATAACTACTAGACCCACGAGCAATTTTGATTATTTTGATAATGAGCAATTTGTATTAATAGAGAATGAAGTTGAAATGGTAAAATCTGAGATTTTACGCATTCAAGATAATGAGCAAGAGAAATTTAATCAAGGTAATGACGACCCATGGGACGCTATTGTTCAAAAGCATTTAGATATATATAATCAACTAGTCAAAAAACAATAAAGAGAAAATTAAAAGGCTATATATTTGAGATATGAAAATGCAATACGGTGAAAGGATGAAAATTTACGGAATTATAATGGCAGGCGGCGGTGGAACAAGATTTTGGCCGCTATCAAGGAAGGATACGCCTAAACAACTTTTGAATTTGGACGGCAAAGAAATAATGATCAACGAGTCGATAGATAGATTGTCTCAGGTAGTGAATAATGAAAAGATCTTTATCGTTACAAATAAATCACAGGTTGAAAAGATGCAGGAAATCGTATCTGGACGAGTATTGACAAATCATATATTGTCGGAACCGGCTGCGCGTAATACGGCAGCATGTATTGGTTACGCCGCCGTAAAAATACTTAAAACTCTTGGCGACGGTATTATGGTAATAACACCATCGGATGCATATATAAAAAACGAAAATAAGTTTGCAGATATCTTGAAGTTGGCAATTGACACGGCAGAGAAAACAAACAAATTAGTAACAATTGGAATTGAACCGACTTTTGCTGCGACAGGCTATGGGTATATAAGATATATTAAAAGCGATGAAGATGTTAAAACCGTCAAATGTTTTGTAGAAAAACCGGATTTGCAAACAGCTGAAAAATATGTTGCCAGCAAAGAGTACGTTTGGAATAGTGGGATGTTTGTATGGAAAGTTTCGGTTATCCTTGAAAAATTTAAACGCTTTCTTCCTGATATTTATGATGATTTGATGAAACTATATGATGTTTTCGGTACTTCGGATGAGAATGCTGTGTTGGAAGAGATTTACCCTAAAATCAGGTCAATTTCTATTGATTACGGAGTTATGGAAAAAGCGGACGATATACTTGTAGTTCCGGCTGAGTTTGGCTGGAATGATGTTGGAAGTTGGGATATGTTGAATGCTTTACACGATACAGATGAAAGTGGTAATATATTAGTAGGCGATACATTGGCAATCGATTCGAAAAACACAACAATTTATTCAAGTGAAAGATTTGTTGTTGGAGTTGGAGTAGAAGATTTAGTTGTTGTCGAAACTCCGACTGCAGTATTAGTTTGCTCAAAAAATAAAGCTCAGGATGTAAAAAAAGTAGTCGATTTGTTAGGCGCCAAAGGTAGAAAAGAACTTCTTTAATTGGCGATCGAAATTGTTAAAGGTAGGTAAAAATGATTCCTAAAATAATACACTATTGTTGGATAAGTGACGAACCGTTTCCGGAATTGATACAAAAATGCTTTGATTCGTGGAAAAAATATTTACCCGATTATGAGCTTAAGAAGTGGGATTCTAAAACGTTTGACTTAAACAGCGTTCCTTACGTTGCTCAAGCATATGAACAAAAGAAATGGGCGTTTATAGCAGATTATATTCGTGTATGGGCTTTGAAGAATTATGGAGGCATATACTTGGACCTTGATGTAGAAGTTTTAAAATCGTTTGATGATTTGTTAAATCAAGAAGCATTTATTTGTTTCGAACATCATTCTACTGAAGAATACCCATTATTAGAAGCCGCAATAATGGGGTCTGAAAAAGAAGGAAGATGGATAAATAAAGTGTTTGAGTATTTTGACAATAGAAATTTTACCGATAGTGACGGTAAAAACGATGTTACTCCTTTTCCAAGTCCGTTAGCCAATAAAACAAAAGAGTTATACGATATCAAGTTTAATAACGAAATTCAAAAATTTGACGGACTGACTGTTTATTC
>CAMWMY010000137.1 GCA_947175465.1 uncultured Erysipelotrichaceae bacterium
CATACTTCTGATATTAATTTCTATCTTTAATTCCAGTTTCTACTTGCAATTCAGGATTGTATAATCAACCATTGATATAAGCTTCAATAAGCAACCTTTCCCTATATCTTTCACATATTTTGCCCTCTAAAATAAAAAAGATTAATCTCTATTTAATAGAAATCAACCTTTATCATTTTTTGAAAGAACCATAGCTCATATATCCACATGATACTTCATCTAAATTGACAAAGTTTTACTCTTACATTGACATTACAATACTTGCAACATAAGAAACTAAAATTAAAAAACTACTTATTCCTACAATCAACTTAGCCTTTTTAAAAGTTAAAATAAACCATATTAATATACTTGATAAAATTCCAAAAATAAGAAGATTCATAACCTCTTGCGTCATCATAAAAATACCACCTTTGGAATAAAAGAAATCTCCAAAACATAAAATCGTAAAATTAAATAAATTACTACCTACAATATTTCCAAAGGATGCATTATAATTCCCCATTCTTACAAGACTAATCGAGGCACTTAATTCCGGTAAAGAAGTCGCTACTCCTAAAAAGATAGCACCTGCGACCGTTGTTCCTAGCTGTAACTTCTCAGCAATCACATCAGTTACATTCGTTAAAAGAATACTCACAGATACCAATGCAACACTATATAGTGCAAAACGGATTAAAATTTGATATACCGATAAATTGGTTTTCACATCTTCCTCATGCTCATTTTGTTCATCTTGTTTTAAGGTCATTACATTAAAAGCATAAACTATAAGGATCGGAATCGTCATCATATTAATATTAAAAAAGCCAAAAGATAACTCGAAAGGTTTTAACATGGCAAAAAACACAAGGACATAAATAATCAAATTATACATTAATGTATGCTTATGTGTCTTGGAGATCTTTGATCGTTGATAGCCTACAATACTCCCTAACACTAACACACCAATCACACAACTATTAAAAATATTACTTCCTAAAACATTCCCTTGCACAAGCTCAGGTTTGTCCAAAGATAAAATAGCTGTTAATGATGTAAATAGTTCAGGTAAGCTTGTCACAGCAGCTAACATGACTCCTCCAATAAAAGCCCCTGATAAATTTGTTTTCTTATCTAATTCATCTACATAAAAAGAAAGCTTTACAGATAAGAAAACAACAAGAATTGCTAAAACTATATAGAAAAGATATATCATACTGTCACCCTTTCTTATTGTATTTCATATTTTCCAATGTATTCTATATTCTTTATATTCATATATACATTATTTCTATTCTTATTTTGCCATTTTCTCAAATGCATTTTTCGCAGCCATTTGCTCTGCTTTCTTTTTTGAATTCCCACTACCATAGCCTAATACAATGTTATCTAATAACACTGCAACATCAAAGTGTGGTTTATTACTTGGACCTTCAATATTGATAACTTTATAATGTACTGTTTTTCTTGTATCTGATTGTATAACTTCTTGTAATTTAGTTTTATAATCCATAACTATTGTATTTTCTAAACGCATTTTTTCAGGAGTGATTACTTTTTCTAAAATTTTATCAACACCTTGCATTCCTTGATCCAAAAATACAGCGCCTAATACAGCTTCAAACATATCCGCTAATATAGAATCACGCTCTCTTCCACCTGTTTTTTCCTCTCCAACTCCTAATAACAAAAAAGAGGATAAACCTAAAAGACGATTATAGTTTGCTAATGCTCCTTCACAAACAAGTTGTGCACGTAAAGTTGTCATTTGTCCTTCGCTTAATATAGGATCTAATTGAAATAACCTCTTTGTCGTCCAAACTTGTAGTACAGCATCTCCCATAAACTCCAGTCGTTCATTATCAGCAAAAACTTCTCGATGTTCATTCACATAAGAAGAATGTGTAAGAGCCTCCATAATCAAATTTGGATCTTGCATATGGATATTCATTGTATCTAGCCATTCAAAAATAGTTTTCATATATCTCACCTCTTTACTCTTGTTAATCTAAATAATTCTTTTTCGTTCCTTCATTAATAAACGCTTCAATGATAGGATACTTTGTTATCTCACCTAATAATTGGGCTGCATCTTCTCTTGCTACCTCTAAAATATTAGCATCTTGTACAACATCTCCTAAAATAAAACCAGGTATTCCACTTTGTCTTGTACCAAGAATATCTCCAGGTCCACGAATCATTAAATCTTTCCTTGCAATCTCAAATCCATCTTGGCTTTCTACACAAATTTGTAACCTTTTGATACTATCGGCATCTTTGGTATTTGAAATTAAATAACAATATCCAGGCATTGTTCCACGCCCTACACGTCCACGTAATTGGTGAATTTGTGATAAGCCAAAACGATGAGCATCATAAATAATAATGATATTGGCATCTTTTACATCGACCCCTACTTCGATTACCGTCGTAGATACTAAAATTTGTAATTCTTTCTTTAAAAAAGATTCCATAACACTATCTTTTTCTTCTGCTGTCATTTTCCCATGTAAAAGTCCAATACGATATTTCTTATCCAAACTTTGGCATAAACCAGCATAAACTTCGTTCACATTTCTTAATTCTATCTCTTCATTTTTTTCAATTGCAGGACACACAATATAGCATTGGTTTCCTTCATCTATTTTCTGTAATACCTCTTCTAAAATAGAATAAATCGAAGAAGAAGGGATAAATGTTGTTGTAATTGGCATTCTTCCTTTAGGCAATTGTTGGATAGTAGACACATCCATATCTCCATATAACGATAAAGCTAATGTTCTTGGAATAGGAGTAGCACTCATCATAAGAAAATCTACTTTTTCTCCTTTTTCAATCAATTTTCTTCTTTGATCAACACCAAAACGATGCTGCTCATCAGCAATGACAAGACCTAAATGATAAAATTCTACATCATCTTGAAATAGCGCATGTGTTCCTACTAAAATATCAATTTCATGATTTTTTAAACGCTGTAAAAGTTCTTTTTTCTCTTTTCCTTTTCGTGAGGAATATAAAATATCAATTTGTATATCTACATCTTGAAATAATTTTTTTAAATTATGATAATGCTGTTTCGCCAGCAATTCTGTAGGAGCCATAAAAGCTGCTTGTTGATAAGATAAGACACAGGCATACATGGCAAAAGCCGCAACTAATGTTTTCCCACAACCTACATCTCCTTGTACCATTCGATACATTACACGATCACTTTTTAAATCCTGTAAAATATCTTCAACAACCTTTTTTTGATCATCAGTTAAAGTAAATGATAAAGATTTTTCAATATCCATTACTTCTTCAATATTAAAATCTTTCCTACTTCCCTTAACTACATATGTATTTTGCGCTTTCATCGCTTGAATACACAATTGAAACTTTAAAAACTCCTCATACTTTAAATATCGTAAGCTTTGTTTTACATGCGCATAACTTATCGGCTGATGAATATAATAAAGAGCTTCTTTTCTGGAAAAAAGTTGATATCTCTCCTTTAAGAAAGAAGGAATAAAATCATGCAATTCTCCTTTTACCATTTCATAAGCTTTGATTGCATAACGCTTCATATCTTTTTGTGAAATTCCATCTTTTAAACGATATACAGGTTCTATTCCTAATTGCTCTTGTAAAGGCTTAAAATTATATTGCAAAGCGGTAATATTAAATCCACCTTCATATCTTCCTATAATCGTAATCATAACGCCTAAACGAAAATAAGATGTCCATGGGCGATTAAATAAAGAAATCGAAAACTCTTGCTCATCAGCAACGACTTTAAACTTTGTCACACTTCGCTTTCCCACAAAACGAATAACTCTTGCAGGGCTTATAATCTTGCCTTCAAAAGCAACTTTTGTTCCTTTCTCCCATTTTTCAAATGGGATTTTTTCTATTTGTTCATAACGATAAGGATAATAAGTAACAATATCTTCTAGAGTAACTATATTCATGGCATTTAAAATTTCCCGTCGACGATCCGATATGCGTAATCCTTTTAAATCCATGAACATCACCTCTTCTTCATTATATCGTGTATCTTTCGTTTCTACAAATAAAATATGAGGAAGATGCCGAAATAAACACCTTCCCAGTATAATCTATTTTATTGTAACGATATAAGCTTCATCTTTTACATCGACATATATATTTTTATCTTTACATGATCCTTCTTCAATCATTCTTCTTGCAATCAATGTTTCTATTTGTCTTTGAATATAGCGCTTCATAGGGCGAGCCCCATAAACAGCATCGACACCT